>NZ_MIIV01000049.1:0-11112 GCF_001743015.1 Shigella sp. FC1567 | reverse complement strand
AACCGTTCTGACAGCTTCGGCTTTGAACTCTTTAGAGTAACGTTGGTTTTTTCTGCTCATTATTAGCTCCTTCTGATGCCATTCTATTTCAGGAAGGAGTGTCCGTTAAACTCAGGCTACCTCATATCTCTGGAAGTAGAGCCAGATGAACGCGAATCCTATGAATTATTTATGGAAAAACATTTCGGTGGCTTAGTAGATAGTCGGAGAGCAAAAAACGGCGATAACGAATACATGGCATGGGATATGACTCTCGGTTGGATCGTCTGGCAACAACGAGCTGGCATTCATTTTTCAACAATATCACAGCAAGAGGTGAAATAATGGAACCATACAGCCTCACGCTAGATGAGGCCTGTCATTTTCTCAAGATATCCAGACCGACTGCCATTAACTGGATACGCACAGGGCGTCTGCAGGCAACACGCAAAGATCCCACTAAGAATAAATCTCCTTACCTCACAACACGACAAGCCTGCATTGCGGCGCTTCAGTCTCCGCTGCATACTGTCCAGGTGAGCGCGGGTGATGGCATAACAGAGGAAAGAAAATGTCACTCTTCCGCAGAGGTGAAATATGGTACGCCAGTTTCACATTGCCGAACGGTAAAAGATTTAAACAGTCTCTTGGAACAAAGGACAAAAGGCAGGCGACAGAACTCCATGACAAGCTAAAGGCTGAAGCATGGCGGGTCAGCAAACTTGGTGAAATTCCTGATATAACGTTCGAGGAAGCGTGTGTCAGGTGGCTTGAAGAGAAAGCACATAAAAAATCACTGGACGATGACAAAAGCCGGATCGGATTCTGGCTTCAACATTTCGCAGGAATGCAACTAAGAGACATTACTGAATCAAAAATTTATTCAGCAATGCAGAAAATGACGAACCGGCGTCATGAGGAAAACTGGAAACTCAGGGCAGAAGCATGCAGAAAAAAAGGGAAACCTGTTCCAGAATACACGCCAAAACCAGCGTCCGTTGCAACGAAGGCTACGCATCTTTCATTTATAAAGGCCCTGCTAAGAGCCGCAGAGCGTGAATGGAAAATGCTGGATAAGGCACCAATTATTAAAGTGCCTCAACCAAAGAATAAACGGATCCGCTGGCTGGAGCCTCATGAAGCACAAAGGCTGATTGATGAATGTCCGGAGCCATTAAAGTCTGTTGTTGAATTTGCACTTGCAACAGGCTTAAGACGCTCGAACATCATCAACCTTGAATGGCAACAAATAGACATGCAGCGCCGGGTGGCATGGATAAACCCGGAAGAGAGTAAATCAAACCGCGCAATTGGCGTTGCGCTGAATGATACTGCATGTCGCGTATTGAAAAAACAAATCGGGAATCATCACCGTTGGGTATTTGTGTATAAGGAAAGCTGTACCAAACCAGACGGAACGAAAGCGCCAACAGTCAGGAAGATGCGGTATGACGCAAACACAGCCTGGAAAGCGGCGCTGAGACGAGCAGGTATTGATGATTTCAGATTTCACGACTTGAGACACACCTGGGCAAGTTGGCTGGTTCAAGCCGGAGTCCCGTTATCAGTGTTACAGGAAATGGGAGGCTGGGAGTCTATCGAAATGGTTCGTCGATATGCTCACCTCGCACCTAATCACCTTACCGAACACGCACGGCAAATAGACTCGATTCTGAACCCATCGGTCCCAAATTTGTCCCAGTCAAGAAATAAGGAACGTACTAATGATGTGTAACTTATTGATTTAAATGGTGCCGATAATAGGAGTCGAACCTACGACCTTCGCATTACGAATGCGCTGCTCTACCAACTGAGCTATATCGGCCCTGAAAGGACATGTTCACGAACGTGAATCACGGTGGACAAGGTTAAAACTAACCGGGCGATGCGTCAATGGCCTTGTGAATCAAATGGCTACTTTTGCATCACCCGGTTTTATTTACGCACGAATGGTGTAATCACCAATGCCGATCCACTTGTAAGTGGTCAGTGCTTCCAGCCCCATTGGGCCACGCGCGTGGAGTTTTTGTGTGCTTACCGCCACTTCCGCACCCAGACCAAACTGGCCGCCGTCGGTAAAACGCGTAGAGGCGTTAACGTAAACAGCGGACGAATCCACTTCGTTAACAAAACGCTGGGCGTTGCGCATATCGCAGGTCAGGATCGCATCGGAGTGTTGTGTGCCGTGTTCACGAATATGGGCGATGGCATCGTCAAGATCGCTGACGATTTTGACGTTCAAATCTAATGACAGAAACTCATCGTCATACTCTTCGGCTTTAACAGCAACCACCTTCGCAGGGCCTGCCTGCAACTGCGCCAGTGCAGCTGCATCTGCGTGTAATGTCACGCCGCTTTCCGCCATTTGTTTGCTTAATGCGGGCAGGAAGCTATCGGCGATGTTTTTATTCACCAGCAACGTTTCAACCGTATTACATGTGCTCGGACGCTGAGTTTTCGCGTTGACGATCACTTTTAATGCTTCAGCGATCTCTACACTTTCATCAACGTAAATATGGCATACGCCTATACCACCTGTGATCACCGGGATTGTCGACTGTTCACGGCACAGTTTATGCAAACCAGCGCCACCACGCGGGATCAGCATGTCGATGTATTTATCCATACGCAGCATTTCACTGACCAGCGCACGGTCAGGATTATCAATCGCCTGCACGGCACCCGCCGGTAAGCCGCAGGATTTCAGGGCGTCCTGAATCACCGCCACCGTTGCAGCGTTAGTGCGACACGTTTCTTTGCCACCGCGCAGGATCACCGCATTACCGGTTTTCAGGCACAGCGAAGCGACATCAACCGTCACGTTCGGGCGCGCTTCATAAATCACGCCAATAACTCCCAGCGGTACGCGACGACGCTCAAGACGCAGGCCGCTGTCCAGTACGCCGCCATCGATTACCTGCCCCACCGGATCGGCGAGGTTGCACACCTGACGTACATCGTCGGCAATGCCTTTCAGCCGTGCGGGCGTCAGTGCCAGACGGTCAAGCATCGCTTCGCTAAGGCCATTGGCTCGCGCGTCAGCAACATCCTGGGCGTTAGCGTTGAGAATGATTTCGCTTTGTGCTTCCAGTTCATCGGCGATTTTTTCCAGCACGCGATTTTTTTCGCGGCTGGAGAGTTGCGCTAATTTATACGAGGCTTGCTTCGCGGCAATGCCCATTTGTTCCAGCATCGGCCAGCTCCTTAACGGGTAATCATGTCATCACGGTGAACGGCAACCGGGCCGTATTCATATCCCAGTATTGCATCAATTTCTTGCGAGTGGTGTCCGGCAATACGGCGTAATGCATCGCTGTTGTAACGACTGACACCGTGGGCGATATCGCGACCTTCGAGGTTGCAAATGCGGATGACTTCACCACGCGAGAAATTGCCAGTCACGCTTTTAATGCCTTTCGGCAACAGGGAGCTGCCGCGTTCCAGAATGGCGGCAGTTGCCCCTTCATCTACCGTGATTTCACCCGCCGGCGCGCACCGAAAATCCAGCGTTTACGGTTTTCAAGCGGAGTCGCCTGGGCATGGAACAGCGTACCGACGGAAATGCCTTCCATCACATCACCAATAACGCCCGGCTTGCTGCCCGCGGCAATAATGGTGTCGATACCCGCACGGCAAGCCACGTCAGCGGCCTGCAATTTGGTACTCATGCCGCCAGTTCCGAGGCCTGAAACGCTGTCACCGGCAATCGCGCGCAGTGCGTCATCAATGCCGTAAACATCTTTAATCAGTTCTGCCTGCGGATTGCTGCGCGGGTCAGCGGTATACAAACCTTTTTGATCGGTCAGCAGCAACAGTTTATCGGCACCCGCCAGAATCGCCGCCAGCGCAGAAAGGTTATCGTTATCGCCGACTTTAATCTCTGCCGTAGCGACAGCATCGTTCTCATTGATTACCGGAACGATATTGTTATCGAGCAACGCACGCAGGGTGTCGCGGGCGTTCAGGAAGCGTTCACGGTCTTCCATATCAGCACGGGTCAGCAGCATTTGCCCGACGTGAATGCCATAAATCGAAAACAGCTGTTCCCACAGTTGAATCAGTCGACTCTGCCCTACCGCTGCCAGCAGTTGTTTCGAGGCGATAGTCGCTGGCAGTTCCGGGTAACCCAAGTGCTCACGTCCGGCGGCGATCGCGCCCGACGTCACAATAACAATCCGATGCCCGGCGGCATGTAACTGCGCGCACTGGCGAACAAGTTCAACGATATGGGCACGGTTCAGACGGCGCGATCCGCCTGTTAGCACACTGGTGCCGAGTTTTACCACCAGCGTCTGGCTGTCACTCATGATTCTCTGCCATTCAATTTTAGGAAAAATGATATCAAACGAACGTTTTAGCAGGACTGTCGTCGGTTGCCAACCATCTGCGAGCAAAGCATGGCGTTTTGTTGCGCGGGATCAGCAAGCCTAGCGGCAGTTGTTTACGCTTTTATTACAGATTTAATAAATTACCACATTTTAAGAATATTATTAATCTGTAATATATCTTTAACAATCTCAGGTTAAAAACTTTCCTGTTTTCAACGGGGCTCTCCCGCTGAATATTCGCGCGTTAATTAAAATCAGGAATGAAAATGAAAAAGAGCACTCTGGCATTAGTGGTGATGGGCATTGTGGCATCTGCATCCGTACAGGCCGCAGAAATATATAACAAAGACGGTAATAAACTGGATGTCTATGGCAAAGTTAAAGCCATGCATTATATGAGTGATAACGACAGTAAAGATGGCGACCAGAGTTATATCCGTTTTGGTTTTAAAGGCGAAACACAAATTAACGATCAACTGACTGGTTATGGTCGTTGGGAAGCAGAGTTTGCCGGTAATAAAGCAGAGAGTGATACTGCACAGCAAAAAACGCGTCTCGCTTTTGCCGGGTTGAAATATAAAGATTTGGGTTCTTTCGATTATGGTCGTAACCTGGGCGCGTTGTATGACGTGGAAGCCTGGACCGATATGTTTCCGGAATTTGGTGGCGACTCCTCGGCGCAGACCGACAACTTTATGACCAAACGCGCCAGCGGTCTGGCGACGTATCGGAACACCGACTTCTTCGGCGTTATCGATGGCCTGAACTTAACCCTGCAATATCAAGGGAAAAACGAAAACCGCGACGTTAAAAAGCAAAACGGCGATGGCTTCGGCACGTCATTGACATATGACTTTGGCGGCAGCGATTTCGCCATTAGTGGGGCCTATACCAACTCAGATCGCACCAACGAGCAGAACCTGCAAAGCCGTGGCACAGGCAAGCGTGCAGAAGCATGGGCAACAGGTCTGAAATACGATGCCAATAATATTTATCTGGCAACTTTCTATTCTGAAACTCGCAAAATGACGCCAATAACTGGCGGCTTTGCCAATAAGACACAGAACTTTGAAGCGGTCGCTCAATACCAGTTTGACTTTGGTCTGCGTCCATCGCTGGGTTATGTCTTATCGAAAGGGAAAGATATTGAGGGCATCGGTGGTGAAGATCTGGTTAATTATATCGACGTCGGTGCTACGTATTATTTCAACAAAAATATGTCAGCATTTGTTGATTATAAAATCAACCAACTGGATAGCGATAACAAATTGAATATTAATAATGATGATATTGTCGCGATTGGGATGACGTATCAGTTTTAATAGATATTGCCGGATGTGATGCATCCGGCACATTTCACTCACGCCGTTAACTTCACCGGCTCGTCACGAAAATCATCCGCCGGTTCCAGCTTCAGATTCAGCGTCGTCAGCAGTTCACGCAGCTTCTCGTGAAACTCACGCAGGGTGTGCTCCAGTCGTTCAACCACTTCAGTATCTTTTACCGGAACACTCTTCCAGTCGCCTGCTTTATCGAACAGACCAAACTGGTAGCTGTAGGTAAAACGGGATTCCTGCGCTTCCAGCTCCATCCACCAGCCCCAGAATTCACGCACTTCCGGTGCCGGTTTCACGTTGACGCATACAGCCAGACAATCGAAAAAGAATCGATTATCTTCGCACTTACCTTCACGAATATACGGGCCTAGTGCGGTAAATTTTTTGATCAATCTGCTCTTCGGGTGTCCACTCGGTAACGTCATTGCTATCTCCTGTTGTGATGCAACTGTTTTACCAAATTGGCAAAATTTAGCAAATTTTTAACACAAGCGTTTTTCGATCCAGCCGGTGATTTCCTGAAGACCTTTGTCAAAATTCCGATACACCGGGTTAAATGGGATCTCTAATAATTTACCGTCAGCAGATGATGAGGTGATTAAGCGTGAGTCCTCTTCCGGGCTGAACGGATCGTTCTTCCAGTAGCCTGATAACATTGGCGTTGGGCAGCGACGTCCCAGCAATCCTTGCACTTTTAATGAATAGCGATTCAGCTCCACGCGTAACGCTTCGTCGGAAGCATCATGCATCCCCAAACGACTCGCCAGAACGTCAAGATACATTTCCGGCACCTGTTGCTGGCACTTAAAATCACTCAACAGGGTATGAACTACCGGACCAAGACAGGCAACCGCTTTCAGACGCGGCGATTCAAGATATGCCAGACGCACGGCAACGTTAGCGCCGAAACGGAAACCAAAGGCCGCGACGCGAGTGTGATCCACCCACGGTACGTTAGGCAGCGCCTTTAAGACGTGCTGATGCAACAGGCTGGAGTCCTGGGTGAGCTTCCATTTTGAAGAAAAGCCCACCGACGGCATATCAATAGTCAGCATCACAATGCCGCGCGGCGCAAAATAACGTTCATACAGGCTGTAATAGTCCGTCTGCATCGCATCCAGACCACCACACATTAATACTGTCGGGAACGGGCCATCGCCTTTCGGCATATGCAAAAAGCCGGTGATGGGCGCACCGCCGGGTACGGTAAACTCCATCTGCCGCATCGTGCCCGGCAGACGCTGGGCGGCCTCTTCATAGGCGCGGTTTGATAAAGCCTGCGCTTGCTCGGCCAGGTCATCTCCTTTCAGATGAGGATAGGCGGCAATGTTGTACAACGTAGCCGCATGCAGCCAGTGTCGACCACTGAGTTGCGGATCTTCTTCCGCACAGGCTTTTTGTTGCCACACCATCGCCTGGGTGGCCCACTCATAAATCCAGTTGCCACCACGGTAGCCAATCACAGTATCGTATAAATCATCGTCGGTACGTTCAGCATCGCTCATCACAATACGTGCCTGGACGTCGAGGATTTCACGTGGGTCAATACCGCGCCAGATCCACATCAGACGGTTAATCATGCGATACCAGTGAGGGATGGTTTTACCATCAAGAGCCGACTGCACAGGCGGTTGTGCGCCGTGATTAAAGCGGCGGACTAGCGTCGAGGTTTCAGGATGTTTAAAGCGGGGTTTGAACAGGGTTTCGCTCAGGTTTGCCTGTGTCATGGATGCAGCCTCCAGAATACTTACTGGAAACTATTGTAACCTGCCTGAAGTTAAAAAGAACAACGCCCGGCAGTGCCAGGCGTTGAAAAGATTAGCGACCGGAGATTGGCGGGACGAATACGACGCCCATATCCCACGGCTGTTCGATCCAGGTATCTTGCGGAATATCAACAACATAGTCATCAACCAGCGGACGACCAGCCGGTTTTGCGAAGATGGTGACAAAGTGCGCTTTTGGATACATTTCACGAATCGCAACAGCAGTACCACCGGTATCCACCAGGTCATCAATAACTATGAAGCCTTCGCCATCGCCTTCTGCGCGTTTCAGCACTTTAAGCTCTCGCTGGTTGTCGTGATCGTAGCTGGAAATACAAACGGTATCGACATGACGAATACCCAGTTCACGCGCCAGTAACGCACCCGGTACCAGACCGCCACGGCTTACGGCAATAATGCCTTTCCATTGTTCAGAAGGCATCAGTCGGCTTGCGAGTTTACGTGCATGGATCTGCAACATGTCCCAGGTGACGATGTATTTTTCGCTCATGTGAAGTGTCCCAGCCTGTTTATCTACGGCTTAAAAAGTGTTCGAGGGGAAAATAGGTTGCGCGAGATTATAGAGATCTGGCGCACTAAAAACCAGTATTTCACATGAGTCCGCGTCTTTTTACGCACTGCCTCTCCCTGACGCGGGATAAAGTGGTATTCTCAAACATATCTCGCAAGCCTGTCTTGTGTTGACAACATTTTCTGCTAACCCTGTGACCTGCAATACTGTTTTGCGGGTGATCGACAAGGAGACTTAACGTGTCTGAACTGTCTCAATTATCTCCACAGCCGCTGTGGGATATTTTTGCCAAAATCTGTTCTATTCCGCACCCGTCCTATCATGAAGAGCAACTCGCTGAATACATTGTTGGTTGGGCAAAAGAGAAAGGTTTCCATGTCGAACGCGATCAGGTAGGTAATATCCTGATTCGTAAACCTGCTACCGCAGGTATGGAAAATCGTAAACCGGTCGTCTTACAGGCCCACCTCGATATGGTGCCGCAGAAAAATAACGACACCGTGCATGACTTCACGAAAGATCCTATCCAGCCTTATATTGATGGCGAATGGGTTAAAGCGCGCGGCACCACGCTGGGTGCGGATAACGGCATTGGTATGGCCTCTGCACTGGCGGTTCTGGCTGACGAAAACGTGGTTCACGGTCCGCTGGAAGTGCTGCTGACCATGACCGAAGAAGCCGGTATGGACGGTGCTTTTGGCTTACAGAGCAACTGGTTGCAGGCTGATATTCTGATTAACACCGACTCCGAAGAAGAAGGTGAAATCTACATGGGTTGTGCGGGGGGTATCGACTTCACCTCCAACCTGCATTTAGATCGTGAAGCGGTTCCAGCTGGTTTTGAAACCTTCAAGTTAACCTTAAAAGGTCTGAAAGGCGGTCACTCCGGCGGTGAAATCCACGTTGGCCTGGGTAATGCCAACAAACTGCTGGTGCGCTTCCTGGCGGGTCATGCAGAAGAACTGGACCTGCGCCTTATCGATTTCAACGGCGGCACACTGCGTAACGCCATCCCGCGTGAAGCCTTTGCGACCATTGCTGTCGCAGCTGATAAAGTCGACGCACTGAAATCTCTGGTGAATACCTATCAGGAGATCCTGAAAAACGAGCTGGCAGAGAAAGAGAAAAATCTGGCCTTGTTGCTGGACTCTGTAGCGAACGATAAAGCTGCCCTGATTGCGAAATCTCGCGATACCTTTATTCGTCTGCTGAACGCCACCCCGAACGGTGTGATCCGCAACTCCGATGTAGCCAAAGGTGTGGTTGAAACCTCCCTGAACGTCGGTGTGGTGACCATGACTGACAATAACGTAGAAATTCACTGCCTGATCCGTTCACTGATCGACAGCGGTAAAGACTACGTGGTGAGCATGCTGGATTCGCTGGGTAAACTGGCTGGCGCGAAAACCGAAGCGAAAGGCGCATATCCTGGCTGGCAGCCGGACGCTAATTCTCCGGTGATGCATCTGGTACGTGAAACCTATCAGCGCCTGTTCAACAAGACGCCGAACATCCAGATTATCCACGCGGGCCTGGAATGTGGTCTGTTCAAAAAACCGTATCCGGAAATGGACATGGTTTCTATCGGGCCAACTATCACCGGTCCACACTCTCCGGATGAGCAAGTTCACATCGAAAGCGTAGGTCATTACTGGACACTGCTGACTGAACTGCTGAAAGAAATTCCGGCGAAGTAATTATTTGATTTGCTGCCGGATGGCGTTTAATCGCCTTCCGGCAGTTTCATCCTTCATTATCCTTCGATAAAAGCCATCCCTGTAAATGTCCGTCTCGGGTTGCCACGTTCAATCTGGTGATGGAACATTCGCCGCTGCGATTTCAGCACCGCGCTATTTTCCTGTTGCTGCTGCTCCAGCTTCCAGGCAATCAGCAATCGTGCCAGCCGCTTGTTAGCATGCTGACTACGCTCTGACTGAACCTTCACGCTAATACCGGATGCCAAATGCGTGGCGCGTACCGCCGAGTCGGTTTTATTGACATGTTGACCGCCCGGCCCCGACGAACGCAGCGTCTCATACCGGATCGCATCGGATTGCTCCTGCTCATCAGCGGTAAAACGCCCAATGCCCAGAAACCAGTTTTTGCGCCCATGATGAGGCCGATACGGACTCGGACAAATCCACTGAATAGTGCCACACCAGCTTTCGCTTAATGCCCATGCGTTATCGCCATCCAGAGAAACCAGAGCTGAACGCAGCGTGTCAGAGTAGCGGCCCGTTTCTGTTTCCAACACCGTTACCGCGACGTCTTGTCGGGCAGCTTCTTTAATTAGCCTGTCCAGCGCCTTTTTCACTGCGAGACAACATTCTTCCGGCCCCTGCGCTGAGGAGAGTTGTAGCAAGATCATCCTTTTTTCCCTCCACTGTTTTTGAGCGTTAGCACCGGACGCAGCCGCGCGACAGGAATAATTAAACCGGCCTGCACCAGACATTGCACCACGCTTTCAGCCGATTTATAGGCTTGTGGCGCTTCTTCAAAGATGAGTTGTTTATCGCGACAAATTATCCGACTGCCAAGTTCAGTCCGCGAGAGTTGCGTCACCGTGTATTTCGCTGCCAGACGCCATTTACACTCGGTGCGCCCCCATTTACGCCCTGCCCCATGCGCCAGCGAGTGGAGCGTTTTTTCGTTCGCAACAGGCTGTACAATCCAGGAGTAATCACCACGTGAACCGGGAATAATCACCAGACCGTTGTCATCCGGCGTGGCACCTTTACGATGCAACCAGCCCTGTTGATCGCCGATTTGACACGCGCTAACAAAGTTATGCGCCACATCCAGAACCGGACTTCCCGTGGCCTTAACTTGTTGCATTATGCGCAAAGCGATCATCTGGCGATTAATACACGCAAACGCCAGCGCATCGTCATGTTCCGCAATATACCGTAGCGCGTCGTCACTGCCTTGAGGCAAACCATGATGCGAGAACGAGGCAATATGCCGCTGTAAAATAGACTGCCCCGTTACTTTATTCGTACCCCTTATAATGGGGTGTTAGCCAGCCAGACCCGGCATGATTACTGCCCCCAGTCGTCCATGATCCGGGGGGTGATGTCACCGGGTCTGGTGGGGCGCTGGTAACCGCTAATAGGGGTCAGGTCAGGCACTTTTGCCGGGACCGTCTGTAACGTGGATGCCGGTACCTGCTC
>NZ_MIIV01000048.1:0-11265 GCF_001743015.1 Shigella sp. FC1567 | reverse complement strand
TCGGCCTTTGAGGTCGTGGTATGGATGACGGATGGCTGGCCGCTGTATGAATCACGCCTGAAGGGAAAGCTGCACGTTATCAGCAAGCGTTACACTCAGCGCATTGAGCGACATAATCTGAATCTGAGACAACATCTGGCAAGGCTGGGACGGAAGTCACTGTCGTTCTCAAAATCGGTGGAGCTGCATGACAAGGTCATCGGGCATTATCTGAACATAAAACACTATCAGTAAGTTGGAGTCATTACCGAAAAAAACATGCACTAACTGAAGTGTAAAAGGGGTGCCATGAGAAAATGAATCTGCTAGTCAGATGCGCGGGGAAAATCCCCGCGCTTGCCCTTACCTGGACGTGCAGGCCATGAGCGCAGCAACCTCCTTATCACCGTCCCGGAACCGCAGTTCGTAGAGCGTTTGTCGGGTCAGGAGTGTGAATGTCAGAATCGTAATGCAGATAATGAGCAGACACACCACCAGAGGGTTGTGCTTCATAGCCTTTCTCCTTGCCGGATGGCGGGTAAGAGGCTAAGATCTGAATTGCTAGGTTCATTCGTTGGCCTCGGTTGATAGAAATATCGGTCGGGGCTTCGTCTTTCTGATTCCCGGTTAGCCTGAAAACAGAAAGTCTCAGGCACCCGCAGGCATCCTATGAGGTTTCCTTAGGGACGAAAATAATCACTTCACGAAATTGCGTGCTGTTTTCCAGAATTTTTCGTCATTCGGATTAGCCAGTTTAGCCATTCGTTACTCTCTTCATTCCAATAGCATTAATTTTCTCTGCAATAATTGTTGTAAAAATGTGACGCAAAGAGGTTTTTGGTCATAAGTAATTACCGTCAAGTGCCGATGACTTTCTATCAGGAGTAAACCTGGACGAGAGACAACGGTAATGAATACAACTCCCTCACAGCGATTAGGTTTTTTGCATCACATCAGGCTGGTTCCGTTATTTGCCTGCATTCTTGGCGGTATCTTAGTTCTATTCGCATTAAGTTCTGCTCTGGCAGGCCGATCGCGATCAGCGTGATGTTACTGCGGAGATTGAGATTCGGACCGGGTTAGCGAACAGTTCAGATTTTTTGCGTTCAGCCCGGATCAATATGATTCAGGCCGGGGCTGCGAGTCGTATTGCGGAAATGGAAGCAATGAAGCGAAATATTGCGCAAGCCGAATCGGAGATTAAACAGTCGCAGCAAGGTTATCGTGCTTATCAGAATCGACCGGTGAAAACACCTGCTGATGAAGCCCTCGACACTGAATTAAATCAACGCTTTCAGGCTTATATCACGGGTATGCAACCTATGTTGAAATATGCCAAAAATGGCATGTTTGAAGCGATTATCAATCATGAAAGTGAGCAGATCCGACCGCTGGATAATGCTTATACCGATATTTTGAACAAAGCCGTTAAGATACGTAGCACCAGAGCCAACCAACTGGCGGAACTGGCCCATCAGCGCACCCGCCTGGGTGGGATGTTCATGATTGGCGCGTTTGTGCGTGCCCTGGTCATGACGCTGATAACATTTATGGTGCTACGTCGGATCGTCATTCGTCCACTGCAACATGCCGCACAACGGATTGAAAAAATCGCCAGTGGCGATCTGACGATGAATGATGAATCGGCGGGTCGTAATGAAATCGGTCGCTTAAGTCGTCATTTACAGCAAATGCAGCATTCACTGGGGATGACAGTAGGGACTGTTCGACAGGGCGCGGAAGAGATTTATCGTGGCACCAGCGAAATTTCAGCTGGCAATGCGGACCTGTCATCTCGCACCGAAGAACAAGCGGCGGCTATCGAACAAACTGCCGCCAGCATGGAGCAACTCACTGCGACGGTGAAACAGAATGCGGATAACGCGCATCATGCCAGCAAACTGGCGCAAGAGGCTTCTATTAAAGCCAGCGATGGCGGGCAGACGGAGTAAAAACGATGGGCGCTATCTCCACGAGTTCGAAGAAAATTTCTGAGATCACCGCCGTCATCAACAGTATTGCTTTCCAGACGAATATTCTGGCACTGAATGCTGCCGTTGAAGCCGCGCGAGCGGGTGAGCAAGGGCGTGGATTTGCCGTTGTCGCCAGCGAAGTACGGACACTCGCAAGTCGCAGCGCTCAGGCGGCGAAAGAGATTGAAGGCTTGATCAGTGAATCAGTCAGGTTAATTGACCTGGGGTCGGATGAGGTGGCAACGGCCGGGAAAACCATGAGCACTATTGTTGATGCCGTCGCGAGTGTCACACATATCATGCAGGAAATCGCCGCCGCCTCGGATGAACAAAGTAGAGGCATAACGCAGGTTAGCCAGGCGATTTCTGAAATGGATAAGGTGACGCAACAGAATGCTTCTCTGGTAGAAGAGGCCTCAGCGGCGGCGGTGTCCCTTGAAGAACAGGCGGCACGATTAACTGAGGCGGTGGATGTATTCCGTCTGAACAAACATTCTGTGTCGGCAGAACCTCGCGGAGCGGGTGAACCAGTTAGTTTCGCTACGGTGTGAAAATGTTCAAGGAGGGATCGACAGATCCCTTCACCTTTCAGAACGGCATTGATTTTCGAATAGCGTTAATCATCAACTGGCAACCAGAAGAGAACATCGCATCTACGCGGGTCAGTATTCCAATCGGTTCGCCTGCACCATGTCCCGGAACAGGCTGGGCCACCAGCGTGGCATGACGCAGGTCGTCTTTTACCGCGCCAGAAGGGACAAACCACACGTAGTCGTATTCAACCGTAAGTTGACGAGATAGCGAAGCAGACAGCGTTTCGATACAACCCGAAGGAATTTTACATCCCTGGCTCTGTACTAATGCATCTGAATGCTGGCGTGGCGCAGTGCCTTCTGGTGATACAACGACCGGCCATTTCAGCACTCGGCTTAGCGTTACGTTCTCCTGAAGTAGCGGGTGATTAGGGCGGACAACCAGCTTCAGCGATTCAAGAAACAGCAGTTCGTAATTAAGCCCGGTCATCAGTTCAGGATCTGACATCCGACCAATGCCGATATCGATTTCCCCGGTTTTCAAACCCGCCAGAATCATAGGGTTACTCATTGTCGCAACTTGCAAGGTCGTCTCTTTTTGTTGCTGATGAAACTGACCTATAACCGAAGGTAATATCCCCAGTGCCGCAGTAGGTAGTGCACCAATCCTGACGACATCATTATTAAGACCTTCTTTACGATGAAGCGACTGTCCGGCAGTGTTGATGGCGTCAAGAACTCTGACTGCATGCGTTAAAAATTGTTCGCCGGGTAAGGTAAGTTGCGCCCCCTGACGACCACGCTCAAACAAGCGAGCGCCCGTCAGCTGCTACAGTTCATTCAATGTCTTAGAGAGCGCAGGTTGACTCAAATTAAGGGTTTCAGCCGCGCCCCCAAAGTTCCTTGTTGTGCGACAGCTACGAATGTATGAAGGTGGCGCAAACGGATGCGCTGACTAAACAGACTATTTTTTTCCATAAGCGATGTTAAAAACGAAGCGGTGTCGCTGACAAGTGAAGTTGTTTGATTATGATAACTTGATTGCAAAATATAATTAACAATTAAAGCAATTGTGTTACAGCAAAATGGATAATATTGATGTTTTCGCGGCGAGATCACAGTTTGTAAATTCTTCCCGCCAGAGTGAATGCGGTTACCTACACTCCAGATTACTGACCACTGGAGGCAGACACTATGGCGAACAGCATCACGGCGGATGAGATTCGGGAACAGTTTTCGCAGGCAATGTCAGCCATGTACCAGCAAGAAGTTCCGCAGTACGGCACGCTGCTGGAACTGGTAGCTGATGTGAATCTGGCTGTGCTGGAAAACAATCCTCAACTGCACGAAAAAATGGTAAATGCAGATGAGCTGGCGCGACTGAATGTTGAACGTCATGGGGCGATTCGCGTTGGGACTGCACAAGAGCTTGCTACTCTTCGGCGGATGTTTGCCATTATGGGGATGTACCCGGTGAGCTATTACGATCTCTCGCAGGCAGGGGGGCCGGTACATTCGACAGCATTTCGGCCCATTGATGATGCTTCTCTGGCGCGTAATCCCTTCCGCGTTTTTACC
This sequence comes from Shigella sp. FC1567, assembly GCF_001743015.1. Classification (NCBI taxonomy): domain Bacteria; kingdom Pseudomonadati; phylum Pseudomonadota; class Gammaproteobacteria; order Enterobacterales; family Enterobacteriaceae; genus Shigella; species Shigella sp. FC1567. Next base: position 7,202 of record NZ_MIIV01000048.1, on the reverse strand, counting down.
TCCTTACTCCGCCTTGAGCTTATCGAGAACGAAATTTTGCGCCAGAAAGCGGCGGAGATTCTGCGTCAGCGCGATATCTTCACCCCACGTTGTCGACAACTGTTAGAGGAATATGAGCAGCAGGGCGGTTTTAACGAAACACAGGCACAGGAATTTGTGCAAGAGGCCCTGGAAACGTTTCGCTGGCACCAGTCAGCAACGGTAGATGAAGAAACCTATCGCGCCTTGCACAACGAATATCGGTTGATTGCTGATGTGGTCTGTTTTCCTGGATGCCATATCAACCACCTGACGCCACGTACGCTGGATATTGACCGGGTGCAGTCGATGATGCCTGAATGCGGAATTGAACCCAAAATTCTCATCGAGGGGCCGCCGCGCCGCGAGGTACCGATTTTACTACGCCAGACCAGCTTTAAAGCACTGGAAGAGACGGTGTTGTTTGCGGGGCAGAAACAGGGCACGCATACCGCGCGCTTTGGTGAAATTGAGCAGCGTGGCGTGGCATTAACGCCGAAAGGGCGACAACTGTATGATGATCTTCTGCGTAACGCTGGAACCGGGCAGGATAATCTCACTCACCAAATGCATTTACAGGAAACCTTCCGCACTTTTCCTGACAGTGAGTTTTTAATGCGTCAGCAAGGGTTGGCATGGTTCCGGTACCGTCTGACGCCTTCGGGTGAGGCGCATCGTCAGGCGATTCATCTTGGAGACGATCCACAGCCTTTAATTGAACGTGGTTGGGTAGTGGCGCAACCCATCACCTATGAAGATTTCTTGCCCGTTAGCGCGGCGGGGATCTTCCAGTCAAATCTGGGTAATGAAACGCAGACACGCAGTCACGGTAATGCCAGTCGCGAAGCATTTGAGCAGGCGTTGGGTTGTCCGGTTTTGGATGAGTTCCAGCTTTACCAGGAAGCGGAAGAACGCAGTAAACGTCGCTGTGGTTTGCTTTAAATTCTGACCATCCGCCTTTGCAAAAATTTGCCTGATTTTACAAACGAATCAGGCTCATCCCATCGACATAAAAAAAATGCCGATTTATGCATATTCTCTCAGTTCAACAATTGGATTATTAATAAATATTGTCTAGAGTGAGCGGTCATAAATAAGCACTTTCTTGCCGCTGAAAACGACCAGCGCGGGACCATTCACAACACCAGAAGGACTCACTTTCAGGTATGGATCGTAGACGATTTATTAAAGGTTCAATGGCTATGGCCGCCGTGTGCGGTACCAGCGGCATTGCTTCTCTTTTTTCTCAGGCGGCATTCGCGGCAGATTCTGATATTGCCGACGGGCAAACCCAGCGTTTTGACTTCTCCATTCTACAGTCAATGGCGCACGACTTAGCGCAAACAGCGTGGCGTGGTGCGCCTCGTCCGTTACCTGACACGCTGGCGACAATGACGCCGCAGGCTTATAACAGTATTCAATACGACGCCGAAAAATCGCTCTGGCATAACGTTGAGAACCGTCAACTGGACGCTCAGTTCTTCCATATGGGAATGGGATTCCGTCGCCGCGTTCGTATGTTTTCTGTAGATCCAGCAACACATCTGGCGCGTGAAATTCACTTTCGCCCGGAGTTGTTCAAATACAACGATGCGGGTGTTGATACAAAACAATTAGAAGGGCAAAGCGATCTCGGCTTTGCCGGTTTTCGCGTGTTTAAAGCCCCCGAACTGGCGCGCCGTGATGTAGTATCATTTCTCGCGCGAGTTATTTCCGCGCCGTTGATGATACATATCAATACGGTTTGTCGGCCCGCGGCCTGGCGATCGACACTTACACCGACAGTAAAGAAGAGTTCCCCGACTTTACCGCCTTCTGGTTTGATACGGTAAAACCGGGGGCAACTACCTTTACCGTTTATGCGTTGCTCGATAGCGCCAGCATTACTGGTGCCTATAAGTTCACTATCCATTGTGAGAAAAGTCAGGTGATTATGGATGTGGAAAATCACCTGTATGCGCGCAAAGACATTAAACAGCTGGGCATTGCGCCGATGACCAGTATGTTCAGCTGCGGTACTAATGAACGTCGGATGTGCGATACAATTCATCCGCAAATTCATGACTCTGATCGTCTGTCCATGTGGCGGGGCAACGGCGAGTGGATTTGCCGTCCGCTGAATAATCCGCAAAAATTGCAGTTCAATGCTTACACCGACAACAACCCGAAAGGGTTTGGTTTATTGCAACTGGATCGTGACTTCTCCCATTATCAGGACATTATGGGCTGGTATAACAAACGCCCAAGTCTGTGGGTGGAACCGCGTAACAAGTGGGGTAAGGGCACCATCGGCCTGATGGAAATCCCAACAACGGGCGAAACGCTGGATAACATTGTCTGTTTCTGGCAGCCAGAAAAAGCTGTAAAAGCAGGTGATGAGTTTGCATTCCAGTATCGTCTGTACTGGAGTGCGCAACCGCCTGTTCATTGCCCATTAGCGCGCGTTATGGCGACGCGTACCGGCATGGGCGGTTTCCCGGAAGGTTGGGCGCCAGGTGAACACTATCCCGAAAAATGGGCGCGTCGTTTTGCCGTCGATTTCGTTGGTGGTGATCTGAAAGCTGCCGCGCCAAAAGGCATTGAGCCGGTGATTACGCTTTCCAGTGGGGAAGCGAAGCAAATCGAAATTCTCTATATTGAACCCATCGATGGTTATCGTATTCAGTTTGACTGGTATCCGACTTCGGACTCCACTGATCCGGTCGATATGCGGATGTATCTACGTTGTCAGGGGGACGCTATCAGTGAAACATGGCTGTATCAGTATTTCCCGCCAGCGCCGGATAAACGTCAGTATGTTGACGACCGCGTGATGAGTTAATCGTTTTTTCTTCGGCACCTTCTTCGGGAGGTGCCGTCTGGTTAAACACGATCCCGCTCGCATTTTTCCCTAAGTTAAATGAGTAATCTGATGGTGTGTATTTCAGATACACCTTGTCAGCCACTAACAGGGAGTGCGTATGTTTCCAGAATACCGAGATTTAATATCCCGTCTGAAAAACGAAAATCCTCGCTTTATGTCCTTGTTCGATAAACACAATAAACTTGATCATGAAATTGCCAGAAAGGAAGGTTTCGACGGTCGAGGGTACAATGCGGAAGTGGTCCGCATGAAAAAACAAAAGCTACAGTTAAAAGATGAGATGCTCAAAATCCTGCAGCAGGAGAGCGTCAAAGGGGTGTAAACTTTCCTAAGCCGCCAGCCAGGCGGCTTTTTTAACAACAGCATGGATTGACTGGAGATAAGATGACTGAAACGATAAAAGTAAGCGAATCACTTGAATTACATGCTGTTGCGGAAAGTCACGTCACACCTCTTTATCAGTTAATCTGTAAAAATAAAACCTGGTTACAGCAGTCGCTAAACTGGCCGCAGTTCGTTCAGAGTGAAGAGGACACGCGAAAAACGGTGCAGGGTAATGTGATGTTGCATCAACGCGGCTATGCCAAAATGTTCATGATTTTCAAAGAAGATGAACTTATCGGCGTTATCTCGTTTAATCGTATTGAACCACTGAATAAAACTGCTGAAATCGGCTACTGGCTGGACGAATCTCATCAGGGGCAGGGGATCATTTCTCAGGCGCTGCAGGCATTGATTCATCATTACGCTCAGTCTGGTGAACTTAGACGCTTCGTGATCAAATGTCGGGTGGACAATCCGCAAAGCAACCAGGTCGCTTTGCGCAATGGTTTTATCCTTGAAGGTTGCCTGAAACAGGCTGAGTTCCTGAATGATGCCTATGATGATGTGAACTTATACGCGCGTATTATCGATTCATAATAACCCTGCCAGCGGCGTTCGCGTAATGCGCTCCTCGCCGTTAATGACTTTTGGACCACGGACATGAACCGTGTCGCCATCAAAGGCTTCAACGACGGCGTGGTCGGTTAACTCCACATGGTTTTCAATTATCACCGCACCTGAAATACGGCTCTCACCTTGTATTACAACGTGCTCGTCGAGCAGAATCGGTTCACCACGTACCACGGCATTTCCGCCAATCAAGACATGATGTTTTAACACACAATTACCTTCCACAATGGCATATTCCGCCACCTGCGAACTGTAATGAATCGTCGGAATGGCATCTTCTTCTATGCCAGCTTTCACCTGCGCGTGACCGTAGACTTTAGCGCAATCGCATAGCCAGACGTTGTTCTCTTCATTACCTTCAACACTGGCAAAATCAAAAACTTCGGCGCGATGTTCAATAAAAGCATACCGGACGACGGCATCGCCATAAATTTGTGCCTGGTGGACAATACGCGAGGCGCTAACCCTTGCGCGATCATAAATTTGGAGCAGGAGTTGATGGTCGGGCGTTAAGCCTTGTGCGGCGACGATCATAGAATGTTGATCAATTAAGGCGTGACCAAATATTCTACATTGCCCGTAAACTAATGAGTCATGAATGGTGACACTGTCACTTATATATGCACCCTGACTGATTTCACTATTATCGATCCAGACGTTATCCGTTGCGTAAACCTCTCCCCACAGCACGCTGGTGCCGGTGATACGCGTATTACCAGAAATCACCGTTCCGCCGAACGCAATAGCATTCTGGTCGTAAATCCAGCAATTTCCTTCCTATGCTAACACCGTTTCGCGATCGATCCAGCCGCCAGCGGTTCCTGCTATCACATCGTTAAAATCGCTAATGGCGATAATCTGCCGTAATAACACACTTTTTTTAGTGCCATCTTCCTGATAACTAAAGGCTCGCTGTTCTTCACTTAGACGATATTTGCGCATAGCGTTTTCTCACAGGTGACTTACTATGACCGTAGCAAATTCTGCGGCTCTGGCTATGCTCGAGAAAATTCCATAAAATGCATTTCAAATATACTTTATAAATTAAACAAAATGAGTAAGAAGATGCAGAGCGATAAAGTGCTCAATTTGCCGGCAGGCTACTTTGGTATTGTGTTGGGGACGATAGGGATGGGATTTGCCTGGCGCTATGCCAGCCAGGTTTGGCAGGTCAGCCACTGGTTAGGGGATGGGCTGGTGATTCTGGCGATGATCATCTGGGGATTATTAACTAGCGCATTTATTACCCGACTCATACGCTTTCCGCATAGCGTGCTGGCGGAAGTTCGCCATCCAGTGCTGAGCAGTTTTGTGAGTTTGTTTCCGGCAACGACGATGCTGGTGGCGATTGGTTTTGTTCCGTGGTTTCGCCCACTGGCGGTGTGCCTGTTCAGTTTTGGTGTCGTGGTTCAGTTGGCTTATGCCGCCTGGCAAACTGCGGGATTATGGCGCGGATCTCACCCTGAAGAAGCTACCATGCCTGGACTGTATCTGCCGACAGTTGCCAACAACTTTATCAGCGCAATGGCCTGTGGTGCGTTGGGCTACACCGACGCCGGTCTGGTGTTTTTAGGCGCAGGCGTTTTCTCATGGCTAAGCCTTGAACCGGTGATATTGCAGCGTCTGCGCAGTTCGGGAGAATTACCCACGGCACTGCGGACATCACTCGGCATTCAGCTCGCTCCTGCGCTGGTGGCCTGTAGTGCCTGGTTGAGCGTCAACGGCGGCGAGGGTGATACGCTGGCGAAAATGCTTTTTGGTTATGGACTGCTGCAACTGCTGTTTATGCTACGTCTGATGCCATGGTATCTCTCCCAGCCATTTAATGCTTCATTCTGGAGTTTCTCGTTCGGCGTATCTGCACTGGCAACCACCGGTTTGCATCTGGGGAGTGGCAGCGAAAATGGATTTTTCCATACGCTGGCGGTACCGCTGTTTATCTTTACCAATTTTATTATTGCAATACTGCTCATCCGTACTTTTGCGCTTCTGATGCAGGGAAAATTGTTAGTCAGAACCGAGCGCGCTGTTTTAATGAAAGCAGAGGACAAAGAATGATCATTCGTGACGAAAACTATTTTACTGATAAATATGAATTAACCCGCACACACTCTGAAGTACTGGAAGCGGTGAAAGTGGTTAAACCGGGTAAAACGCTGGATCTGGGCTGTGGCAATGGTCGTAACAGTCTTTACCTGGCAGCCAATGGTTATGATGTTGACGCATGGGATAAAAATGCCATGAGTATCGCCAATGTAGAGCGCATTAAATCCATTGAAAATCTGGATAATTTACACACCCGAGTCGTTGATCTGAATAACCTCACATTTGATAGACAGTACGATTTTATTCTTTCGACTGTGGTACTGATGTTCCTTGAGGCTAAAACCATCCCAGGGCTGATTGCCAATATGCAACGTTGCACTAAACTTGGTGGTTACAACCTGATTGTGGCGGCGATGGATACCGCTGATTATCCATGTACCGTCGGCTTCCCGTTTGCCTTCAAAGAGGGAGAATTACGTCGATATTACGAAGGCTGGGAGAGGGTGAAATACAATGAAGACGTCGGCGAGCTGCACCGCACCGACGCCAACGGTAATCGTATTAAACTGCGTTTCGCCACGATGCTGGCACGTAAAAAATGACCCGCTAAGAATAAGGCGCGTGAAAATTCCCCACGCTGAGATGATTTACTGTTCTTCTTTTCGGTAAGCATATTTTTTATCGAAGGGATGTGAAATTAATCACAGTAGTCGAAGTTTTTTAGCAGCTTAACTTACTGAAATTTAACTACTGATGATTGACTTAGCCCCTTTTTCGGCATTGACTATGTCGTCTGAAAAGGGGCTGAAAAATTTATTTTCACCAACACTTTTTTTGCCACAACACGAAGCGGCGCTTTTTGCTATAACTTAAAAAGTAATATAATCATCTCAGGAAACTATTCATGCGTACCACATCATTTGCGAAAGTTGCAGCTTTATGCGGCTTGTTGGCTCTGTCTGGTTGTGCCTCTAAAATCACCCAGCCAGATAAATATTCTGGTTTTTTAGGTAATGCTGCCAACTTACTGATTTAGTGTATGATGGTGATTTTAAGGTGCTTGCGTGGCTTCCATTTCCATCAGATGTCCTTCCTGCTCCGCTACTGAAGGCGTGGTGCGTAACGGCAAAAGCACTGCCGGACATCAGCGCTATCTCTGCTCTCATTGCCGTAAAACATGGCAACTACAGTTCACTTACACCGCCTCTCAGCCCGGTACGCACCAGAAAATCATTGATATGGCCATGAATGGCGTCGGATGTCGCGCCAGTGCACGCATTATGGGCGTTGGCCTCAACACGGTTTTACGTCACTTAAAAAA
>NZ_MIIV01000047.1:0-11265 GCF_001743015.1 Shigella sp. FC1567 | reverse complement strand
AAAACAATAATCATCGACTATTAAATTCATGGTTATTCATTATAAATCAATGAACAATGAATTATTTTTGGATGGTCGATTTTTGATAGCCATCACATTTGTATACTTTCCTATCAATACTGATAAAAACAATAATCATCGACTATTAAATTCATGGTTATTCATTATAAATCAATGAACAATGAATTATTTTTGGATGGTCGATTTTTGATAGCCATCACATTATAAAATACTCTTTATTCATCGTTATCCACCGAAAATCTACGTAGAAATTTTTTTGTACGGTTTCCTCTCAATAACGATGCTTCTGAACGGTATGACCTATTGGCAGGCTTCTGGTGCAGCTTGACGATTTTTCTGGCGATTGCGCCAGCAAAGGAAAAAGGCCGGAAAGGGTAAGGGGCGGCTAAGGGTAACAGCGCCAGACCGGAAAAGGCCAAAGGGCTGAAAGGGCCGTAACACTGGCGCAGTTTGATGTTTATTCGATAAGATCTGGCGCAGTCCTGACACAGACAGGCGACGGCAGACTGGCGCAGGTAAGCGGTGGTACTGAACTGGTGCAGTTATGGCGTTTCTGGTGCAGATTGTCTGGCAGCGATTGCCTAATGTAAAAAGCAGATCCGGATTCAATCAGGATCTGCTTTTTCATTTTTAACAAATTATATAGCCACTGTCTCAGGCCGCCTTATGCCGCCGCGCATAAATATACGGCGCAACGTACCCCTCGCGACTTACATCCAGATAATCCGACCACCACTGCATCATGGCTGTACGGGCGTCGAGATGTTCAGCCCGGTGGATATACGCTGCCCGAACGCTGTTGCGCTCCTGATGACTCATCTGCCGCTCCACGGTATCCCGTGACCAGAGTTCAGTTTCCACTAATGCGCTACACGCCATTGTCCGGAATCCATGCCCACAGACATCAGTTTTGGTATCATAGCCCATAAGACGCAACGCCCGGTTGACAGTGTTTTCGCTCATCGGCTTATACGGGTTATGGTCGCCGGGGAACACCAGTTCCAGATGGCCGGAGATTTCCTTTATCTGCTTCAGAATGGCGATAGCCTGACGAGAAAGCGGCACTATATATGGAGTACGCATTTTTGCGCCACGGCCAGAGAAACGGACTTTCTCAATCGCTTCCCTTGTGGCGGGGATGGTCCAGATTTTGTTTCTGAAATCTATCTCACCCCAGCGGGCAAAGCGCAGCTCGCTGGAACGGATAAACAGGTGGAGAGTCAACACCACCGCCAGCCTCGTAAGCTGCCGTCCCTGCTGATAGTCGCCAATGCGCTCAAACAATTCGGGCAACCGCTCCAGCGGCAGGGCGGGATAGTGATTCTTAACCGGCGGCGCGGTGACGCCTTCCAGATGCTGCGCCAGGTTGTTTTCGGTGAATCCCTGCTGTACGGCGTAACGCATGATGTTGCAGAGTTGCTGCCGGGTTCGGGACGCGACTTCCAGAAAACCTTTATCCTCAATAACCCGCAGTAACGCAGTGAAATTCTGCGTTTTCAGCGTAGTGACAGGCAGATGACCAATCGCCGGAAAGATATGATTTTCCATGCTGGCGAGGATGCGCGCGGCATAATCAGGCGACCATTTTTTGTTGGTTTTGTGCCATGCAAGCGCCACGGCTTTAAAATACTTTTCCGGTGACGCTGCGGCTTTATCAGACATGCGCTGGTGGGCGGGGTTAATATTCTGCGTCAGTAGCTTACGGATATCGTCACGTCGTTGTCTTGCTTCAGCAAGTGAAACCAGAGGATATGCGCCCAGACTGACGCGGGACTCTTTACCACTGAAGCGATACTTGAGATACCAGATACGCGAACCGCCCTGATTGACCAGCAGATACAGACCGTGCGAATCAGACAGTTTTACGGGTTTTGAAGAGGGTTTTAAGTTACGGATTTTTGAATCGTTTAAAGACATTTGGGGGTCACTCCAGAATCGAACCAACCTGCCCCCAAATCTGACCACCAAATTAACCGGATGCGGAGGGAAAACTGAATACACATCTGGAAAGATTTTCACGCTAACTTATTGAATCAATATCAAATAAGGACTAATAAGATAGCGTAAGAATCGGAATTTGGCTCCTCTGACTGGACTCGAACCAGTGACATACGGATTAACAGTCCGCCGTTCTACCGACTGAACTACAGAGGAATCGCTGTTGAGGCACATCTTAACGGCGAAAAATCTTTTGTCAAACCCGATTTTTAAATTCCCCAACTGTTTGCCGTTTCTATCAACAGTTTGTTGCATTTGCAGACAATTTGTTGGCGAAAATCTTTGCAGCTTTGCTGATTCTCCCTCATTATTTGAAATGTGGTTTCACTTTCTGCAATTAAGGTCGGCTTTGAATATCTCCTCTGCTTTACGCCAGGTTGTTCACGGCACTCGCTGGCACGCTAAACGCAAGAGCTACAAAGTGTTGTTCTGGCGCGAGATAACCCCGCTTGCTGTTCCTATCTTCATGGAGAATGCCTGTGTCCTGTTGATGGGGGTTCTGAGCACTTTTCTGGTCAGCTGGCTGGGAAAAGATGCGATGGCCGGCGTGGGATTGGCGGACAGCTTCAATATGGTCATTATGGCTTTTTTTGCTGCTATCGATCTTGGTACTACTGTCGTTGTGGCATTTAGTCTCGGTAAGCGGGATCGACGACGAGCGAGGGTGGCGACGCGGCAGTCATTGGTGATCATGACGTTGTTTGCCGTACTGTTGGCAACGCTTATTCATCATTTTGGCGAACAAATTATTGATTTCGTCGCGGGTGATGCCACGACAGAAGTTAAAGTACTGGCGTTGACTTATCTGGAGCTGACGGTACTCAGTTATCCAGCAGCTGCCATCACTCTTATTGGTAGCGGGGCACTTCGTGGTGCAGGGAATACGAAAATACCGCTATTGATTAACGGTAGCCTGAATATTCTTAATATTATTATTAGCGGCATATTGATTTACGGCCTTTTCTCCTGGCCGGGACTGGGATTTGTCGGGGCAGGGCTGGGTTTAACCATTTCTCGTTATATTGGCGCAGTTGCAATTTTGTGGGTGCTGGCGATTGGTTTTAATCCTGCGCTAAGGATTTCGTTAAAGAGCTATTTTAAACCGCTGAATTTTAGCATTATCTGGGAAGTCATGGGGATTGGTATTCCCGCGAGTGTCGAATCAGTGTTATTTACCAGTGGTCGGTTATTAACCCAAATGTTCGTTGCCGGGATGGGGACCAGTGTTATTGCCGGAAATTTTATCGCGTTTTCAATTGCGGCTCTTATCAACTTACCCGGAAGTGCGCTCGGCTCTGCTTCTACGATCATTACAGGCCGAAGGTTGGGGGTAGGGCAGATAGCGCAAGCAGAGATTCAGTTGCGGCATGTGTTCTGGCTTTCCACTCTTGGATTAACGGCCATCGCCTGGCTAACGGCTCCCTTTGCCGGGGTTATGGCATCGTTTTACACCCAGGATCCACAGGTTAAACATGTCGTTGTGATTCTGATTTGGCTAAATGCTTTATTTATGCCTATTTGGTCCGCCTCATGGGGGCTACCCGCTGGATTTAAAGGTGCTCGCGATGCCCGTTACGCCATGTGGGTTTCTATGTTGAGCATGTGGGGTTGCCGGGTTGTCGTCGGTTATGTGCTGGGCATCATGCTTGGCTGGGGTGTGGTTGGTGTCTGGATGGGAATGTTTGCCGACTGGGCTGTGCGGGCCGTGCTGTTTTACTGGCGAATGGTTACTGGACGTTGGCTGTGGAAATACCCTCGATCCGAACCGCAAAAGTGTGAAAAAAAGCCAGTTGTGTCGGAATAAACGACAAAATGCAGATTATTTCAGCAAACGATTTCAAATTTAAATAACAGGCTTTGACATTGTGGGTGGGCATCGCTAATATTCGCCTCGTTCTCACGATTCCTCTGTAGTTCAGTCGGTAGAACGGCGGACTGTTAATCCGTATGTCACTGGTTCAAGTCCAGTCAGAGGAGCCAAATTTTAGTTTTGAGACATCTCTATGAGTCTCAAAACAGTTAAAAAATAAAAATTATTTTTACCCGGTTACCTTGTAAAAAAGTGCCCGGGATTTTTGATTTCTGTGTTTCGTGCGCTTAATCGAGTCTCACGCTTCAGTGAGCAAATTGCCCCTCCCCAACAGACATCACGATTCGCAAGGTCAAAAACTCTGTTCCATGAAGTACCGTACAAGGATAAAGAGAAAAATGCCTTATGCGGGATGTAGCTGTCGCGTCTTTATCGGGAAACTATGCGTAATTGTCACTTTGCCTTCTGTAATCAGAAAAAGAAGAACTGGAATTATAATAAATATTATTTCTCTGGGAACGAGGATTTTTTATAAGCAATATGACGAGTTGAACATTATATTTTTTATAAGGATTATATGAGATTAAAGAAATCTGCCATAAAGACAGATTTCTTTAATATATAATTAGAGATTTGCGACGTTATGATAAACTTTTTGTACATCGTCGTCATCTTCAAGGGCATCAACAAGCCCTTCAAAGATTTCTAAATCTTCTGGGGAAAGCTCAACTTCAGATTGAGCAATCATTTCTAATTCTGTTGTTGAGAACTCAGTGATTCCAGCTGCTTTTAGAGCCGCGATTCCTTTATGAAGGTCAGTAGGTTCGGTATAAATAACAATGTTACCTTCTTCTTCAGTCACATCACGAACATCAACTTCAGCTTCAAGTAAAATTTCAAAAATATGGTCAGGGTCTGATCCTTTAAATACAATCACACCAGTATTGTCAAACATATAGCTGACAGAACCTGCCGCTCCGATATTGCCGCCTTTTTTATTGAAAATTGTGCGAACGTTAGCAATCGTACGGTTAACATTTGAAGTCAATGTCTCGGCGATAATCATTGAGCCATTAGGACCAAAGCCTTCATAACGTCCCTGCACGAACGTTTCATCTCCGCCGCCTTTGGCTTTATCAATTGCTTTATCAATAACGTGCTTTGGAACTTGTGCCTGCTTTGCACGTTCAATAACGAATTTTAAAGATGTGTTTAATTCTGGATCGGGTTCACCTTGTTTAGCAGCAGCATAGATTTCTACACCGAATTTTGCATAAATTTTAGACGTTGCACCGTCTTTAGCCGTTTTTTTAGCAACAATATTGGCCCATTTACGTCCCACTGGAATGATCTCCTCGAAAATTTATTTACATTACTGGTAAATCGTTAACATGTGTTAATTCGGCATATTATATCATAACAGGAAAAATCTCGTCTATTAGAAATAAAAATATTCTAAAGCCATAATCTTATATTTAATTTTATAAAAACTTATATTGTTGGCGGGATTTTTTATAATTGTGTTTTGAAAGCATACTTGCTTTTAATATGTGGAAATCATTAAGACGATAATAAAACACGTATCCGCCCAAGGAAGCAAACAGCCCACGATTATTGCAGGCTATTTGCCAGGTGTCTTACTTACTCCTTCACATCTATTTCTGATAAGAAGGTTCAGAACTTATTATCGGAACGGCGGCTCATTAAAGGTTCGTAATTTACGCGAATGCAGTCGGTCGCCTTCTGCGCGCAGCAAATCGATCGCCCGAATGCCAATTTGCAGATGTTCGGAAATAGCGCCTTCATAAAAACGGTTAGCCTGGCCGGGAAGTTTAATCTCGCCATGCAACGGTTTATCTGAAACACACAGTAGTGTCCCGTATGGCACGCGGAAACGATATCCTTGCGCGGCAATGGTTGCACTTTCCATATCAATTGCTACGGCCCGGCTTAAGTTAAAACGAAGTGCAGAAGCTGAGTAACGTAATTCCCAGTTCCTGTCATCTGTGGTTACCACAGTACCAGTACGTAGCCGCTGTTTGACTTCCTCACCGGGCCTGCCGCTCACCAGCTTGGTGGCGTCATAAAGCGCACGTTGCACTTCAGCAATGCTCGGGATAGATAACGATCTCCGGAAATTCAGCGCGAACCGCCTGTAATAAGGGCATGGTGATGGATGACGCAGCGGTTCCTGGTGCAAAGCCAATCGAGACTTGCCCCGATAATGCCTGACCAACGTTATGCACCGCCAGTTGGGCCTGTTCACACTGACGTAAAATGGCCCGCGCATGGGTATAGAGAATTTTTCCGGCGTCTGTTGGCGTAACGCCCCGCTTTGTACGGATCAAAAGTTGTTGATTTAACTCACCTTCCAGTGTGGCAACCTGCTGGCTGAGCGCTGGTTGTGCGATATGCAATACTTCAGCAGCCTGGGTCAGGCTACCAATATCTACAATTTTTACGAAGTATTTCAGGCGTCTGAAGTTCATGTTGCCTCCGGTTTTTAAGAATCGGCCCAAGTGCCGCCATTACTTACAACCAGATTGCAAGATGCTTGCCAGTTTTATTTTGGCGTTGATGTACAAGCTAACCAACTGTCAAATAAGAGATTATGATAGATTCGTCATTTGCTCCTTTAATCAGCTGTCGCGTTCCCCTGCCCTATAAAAGGAGGGTATGCACCACGATGGTTCATTACCCAATAAGATTGAAAGCTCACCACTTTGTTGAAATTGACAGCAAACAAACAAAAAAATGCATTTCACCCTTTGACATCACCATGCACTGCCATTAATATGCGCCCCGTTCACACGATTCCTCTGTAGTTCAGTCGGTAGAACGGCGGACTGTTAATCCGTATGTCACTGGTTCGAGTCCAGTCAGAGGAGCCAAATTCAAAAAACCTGCTTTCTAGCAGGCTTTTTGCTTTCTAATTACCAACGCTCTTAAAACATCTGTCTTGAACCAGAACTAATTGGCACAGGCATTCCCGATCGACGTTGCAACGCAGCATTTGCGCGATTTACATCAACTTCTTGCCCGCTGATAAACGCCCGCAAAGATGGGGTTACCGGCAATGGCACTTTTCGGTCAAACTCATATTCTGCACGATTGCGCGACAACGGCTCATGAACTTCCAGCCAGTTCGAGCCATCTGGTTCAGTGGTGTATTTTACTGGCTGGTCGATAATTTGCACACGCGTCCCAACAGGAACATTATCAAACAGATATTTGATATCGTCATTGCGCAGACGAATACAGCCCTGACTTACCCGGAGCCCAATACCAAAATTGGCATTGGTACCATGGATGGCATACAACCTGCCAATATAAATCGCGTACAGCCCCATGGGATTATCGGGGCCCGCAGGAACAAATGCGGGCAAACTCTCCCCTCGTTTCGCATATTCGCGCCGAGTGTTCGGCGTTGGCGTCCAGGTTGGAGCTTCTTGTTTACGTTCAACGGTAGTCACCCAGTTACGCGGGGTTTCTCGCCCAGCCTGGCCGATACCAATAGGAAAGACTTCCACAGTATTACTGTCTGGTGGGTAGTAATAAAGACGCATCTCAGCGACGTTAACCACAATCCCTTTACGAACAGTGGCGGGCAAAATCAGTTGCTGCGGAATGGTGAGTTGCGAGCCGGACTTCGGCAAGAAAACATCAGCACCCGGGTTCGCTTCCAGCATGTTACTTAACCCTTGCCCGTTTTGTGCGGCAAAAGTCTCCAGCGGCTGGGTATTGTGATCAGGAACAGTTACAGTATACGACTGCCCCACTAAACGGCTACCCTCTGGAGGTAATGGGTAAGTTACCGCCAGGCTAGTATGGCTGGCAAAAAGCAGAGCAAATGAGCAAAAAATATTTACACGACGCATCATGTCCCTTTCCTAAGTCGCGAAAGCTATCCGTTAAGTATAGCTTTTATCAGACTTTTCGTTTTTAACTGTTCAAATCAGAAGTCGTATTCCCCGGTAGAACAATATTACTGGCAGCAAGTTCGCCCATGTTGTTATATATCGCACAGGCAGCTTCGATGATGGGCATCGCCAGAGCTGCGCCACTCCCCTCACCTAAACGCATCTCCATATTGAGATAAGGCTCCAGCCCCAAATGCGACAGCGCTATACGCGCTCCTTTTTCTGCCGACAGGTGAGAAGGAATGAGATACGGTTTGATTGCAGGAGACATCTGACAGGCTGCGAGCGCAGCAGCATAAGAAAGAAATCCATCCAGCAACACGGGTAAACCGCAGGACGCAGCGCCTAACATCACGCCAGCCATTCCGACCAAATCAAATCCACCCACTTTTGCCAGGACATCAACGCCATCCTGCGGATTTGGTTGATTCAACGTAATCGCCCGGCGCACAACATCAATTTTATTAGCCAGTTTATCTGTCGGCAGGTTTGCGCCAATCCCAACCACTTCTTCAGGAGCCCGGCCAGTGATTGTGCTGACTATTGCCGCTGCCGGTGTCGTGTTTGCCATCCCCAGTTCACCTACACCAAACAGCGTAACACCGTTTTTTGCCAGCTCCCGCGTATAACATATGACGTCCAAAAGCAACTTTTCTGCCTGATGGCGACTCATTGCCGGAGCTGAAGCAATATTGCCACTACCTCGAGCAACACGCATGTTGATAAGCCCGGGGATAGGCTCAGCAGTATCAATACCAACATCAATTACGTAGACGTTAGCGCCCGCTTGTGCTGCCAGCACACACACGCCGGTTGTTCCGCGGGTCATATTTTCAGCCTGAATGGCTGTCACTTCTTTTGGGGAAATAGCGCCCCCTTCCTCCCAGACGCCGTGATCGGCACACATGACCAGTACCGCTTTTTTGCCCACATGCGGAACGCCATTCAACCCCGGCATTCCTGCCAGTTGTATGGCAAGCGCCTCCAGCCTTCCCAGGCTACCAACAGGTTTGAGTAACCCGTCGATATGCCGTTGTGCACGCGACATAGCGGCAGGATCGATAGCAGGGATCGTATTCAGTAAATCGGCAAGTGTTTGAATGTCACGTCTCTTTATAGCAGTGCCAGCAGGAAGACCAGTTCACCAAGCTCTATAGCAGCTCCCAGCGTATCGCCGGTTTGCCCGCCCAGCGTACGTTTGAGAAGCTGACCGAGGATGAAAATCGCCACCATCGTCACCACCATAGCAGCCACACCATGCATACCCGGCAATAATACGGCAGCAAAAATAGCGGCTAAGCCGAGTGTGACGCAGGTTTGTCGCCCATCAATTTTGCCAATGAACACATTGCCAAGTCCTTCTTCCCGGGCATAACGATGACGATACATCAATAATGCGGCAGTCCCGCGGCTGACCGCACATGCTGCCGCCAGCAATGCAAGGATCGGTTCGCCACGCAGAGCCAACTCGCTTAATACCAGAATCTTTGCCAGTACAACAAAAATCAATGCCAGACCGCCGTGGGTGCCTAAACGGCTATCACGCATGATTTCCAACATGCGATCGCGGCTACGTGCAGAAAATACGCCATCACAGGTATCGGCGAGGCCGTCCAGGTGGAATCCCCCGGTCATCAGCGCCAGCACAAGTACGCTAAACAGTGCCGCCAGTGGTACGCCACACCATGCCTGCAGCACCATGAAGACCAGCCCGCTAATCGCGCCAAGCAATAATCCAATTAAAGGAAAAGTAATAATACCGCGAGAATAATGCTCGAAATCCAGTCCCTGGGACCAGCGACGCGGTACAGGCAGACGCGTAATAAAAGAGAGCATCGCCCAAAATAATTTACTCATTTGATTTTTACTCCAATACCCGAAACCACCAACCATACTTCATTTGCCGCAGCGGCCAGCTGCTGATTTACCCGCCCGGCAATATCACGAAAATGTCGTGCCAGACGACTCTCCGGCACAATCCCCATTCCCACTTCGTTAGTCACTAATACAACCTTTGCGGGACAACGTTGGCAGGCAGCAATCAACGACTGAATCTCAGCATTAATCGCCTGTTCCATCGCCTGATAATCCCATTCATCAGGGTCTTTATCGCCGCCATAATCAAACAACAGATTAGTCACCATGGTGGTAACGCATTCCAGCAATACAGCCTCATGCGGGTTAATGTCTGCATGAATTAATTCATCAAGATGTTGCCAGCGCTCCACTGTGTGCCAGTGCGTCGGGCGGCCTTGCCGATGATGTTCTATCCGTGCAGCCATCTCATCATCAAGGATTTGCGAGGTGGCGTATACAGAACCTGTGAAGAGTCCCCAATAAGCGCCTCTGCGTGGCGACTCTTCCCGCTCCGTACGCCCCCCGTCACCGAAATCATCATACCGACTCCTGATTCAATTGTATGATGGTATTCATTGAACAGAACAATGGATCCCCCACCGTTGCTGACCGCAAAACATTTACGCGATTAATACTGCGCGTAATATAATTAAAAATCCAGCATTCTCAATCCATTACGAAAGAAGATGGCATTGCGGAATAGCCAGACTTCCTCGTGTTAACGTCCGACAAAATGCGTCATTGACAGCGGTTTCTCTGGAATGACAGATTTCATTCAGATAATGGATTAATGCTACAGCCCCACCAGCCGGACCAGTCAGCAAACGGGCATTGTGTTCTGCAATCAAAATTACCGTCGTTCCCTCAGAATGAGCGAGCCATTCTGGTACGGATATCTCGCTTTCAGCTGCTATCAATAGCAGCACTGAATAATCGCTATACGAATCTGATAACGATTGCACAGGCCCACCATCAAGAGGCTGGAAATCTTGCTGCCAGTCCTCACCAACAAAACAGGTTATTGGCAATATATCAGCCAGATGTTTCGCCAGATCCACATCTCCAGATAAGAGGCAAAAAAGAGCTATCGATTCGGGTTTTATCGTTTTCATGCCTCTCGCCCTCCACTTAATTTCCTGTAATGGCGCTCTGGTTGATAAGCCATGAAACAATATTGCCACACCTTGAATGCAGCCCTGGTGAAGTGGCACACTGAATTTGGCCACCTGAACAGAGGTGATATGCTCACCTCAGAACAACACAGGTGCTCCAATGAAAAAAAGAAATTCTAGCGCAGAGTTTAAACGCGAATCCGCTCAACTGGTTGTTGACCAGAAATACACGGTGGCAGATGCCGCCAAAGCTATGGATGTTGGCCTTTCCACAATGACAAGATGGGTCAAACAACTGCGTGATGAGCGTCAGGGCAAAACACCAAAAGCCTCTCCGATAACACCAGAACAAATCGAAATACGTAAGCTGAGGAAAAAGCTACAACGCATTGAAATGGAGAATGAAATATTAAAAAAGGCTACCGCGCTCTTGATGTCAGACTCCCTGAACAGTTCTCGATAATCGGGAAACTCAGAGCGCATTATCCTGTGGTCACACTCTGCCAAGTGTTCGGGGTTCATCGCAGCAGCTACAGATACTGGAAAA
>NZ_MIIV01000046.1:0-11345 GCF_001743015.1 Shigella sp. FC1567 | reverse complement strand
GCTGGCCGCTGTATGAATCACGCCTGAAGGGAAAGCTGCACGTTATCAGCAAGCGTTACACTCAGCGCATTGAGCGACATAATCTGAATCTGAGACAACATCTGGCAAGGCTGGGACGGAAGTCACTGTCGTTCTCAAAATCGGTGGAGCTGCATGACAAGGTCATCGGGCATTATCTGAACATAAAACACTATCAGTAAGTTGGAGTCATTACCCGGTTAAGCTTGGTATTATCCTTCAGGAAAAAGAATATCCTATTACTATTTATAACATTGCACCATTCAACAAGAATTTATGGAGTTTACTCAAAAGCAGTCAAGAGTGTCCTCCAGGAGAAAGCAAAATAACAAATAAATGTTTACATAATAGTTGCATTATAAAAATATGCTCGATATGCTATTAATAATATCCACATAAATAAAACAACGGGCGTGTTATACGCCCGTTTCAATATTTAACTCATGGAGAGATTACATGTTTTCGATGATCGCTTCACCAAACTCTGAACATTTCAGCAGCTTAGCGCCTTCCATCAGACGTTCAAAGTCATAAGTTACGGTTTTCGCGTTGATAGCACCTTCCATACCTTTAACAATTAAATCAGCCGCTTCAGTCCACCCCATATGGCGCAGCATCATCTCAGCGGAGAGGATGATAGAGCCTGGATTTACTTTGTCCTGACCGGCGTATTTCGGCGCAGTACCGTGGGTGGCTTCAAACAGGGCGCATTCGTCACCGATGTTTGCTCCAGGAGCGATACCGATACCGCCAACCTGCGCTGCCAGGGCGTCAGAAATGTAGTCACCGTTCAGGTTCATACAGGCGATAACATCATATTCAGCCGGACGCAGCAGGATCTGTTGCAGGAATGCATCAGCAATCACGTCTTTAATGACGATCTCTTTGCCGGTGTTCGGGTTTTTAACTTTCAGCCACGGGCCGCCGTCGATCAGTTCACCGCCAAACTCTTCACGCGCCAGCTGGTAGCCCCAGTCTTTAAACGCGCCTTCGGTGAACTTCATGATGTTGCCTTTGTGCACCAGAGTCACAGAGTCACGATCGTTAGCAATTGCGTATTCGATCGCTGCACGAACCAGACGTTTGGTGCCTTCTTCCGAACACGGCTTAATACCGATACCACAATGTTCCGGGAAGCGAATTTTCTTCACCCCCATCTCTTCACGCAGGAATTTAATCACTTTCTCGGCGTCGGCAGAGTCTGCTTTCCATTCGATACCCGCATAAATGTCTTCCGAGTTTTCACGGAAGATAACCATATCGGTCAGTTCAGGGTGTTTAACCGGGCTTGGAGTGCCCTGATAGTAACGTACCGGACGCAGGCAGATGTAGAGATCCAGTTCCTGGCGCAGGGCAACGTTCAGAGAGCGAATACCGCCACCAACAGGAGTGGTCAGCGGACCTTTAATGGCAACGCGATATTCACGAATCAGATCAAGGGTTTCAGCAGGCAGCCAGACATCCTGACCATAAACCTGTGTGGATTTTTCACCGGTGTAAATTTCCATCCAGGAGATTTTACGCTCGCCTTTATAGGCTTTCTCGACTGCAGCGTCGACCACTTTCAGCATGGCTGGGGTTACATCTACACCGATTCCATCACCTTCAATGTAAGGGATAATCGGATTTTCAGGAACGTTGAGTTTGCCGTTTTGCAGGGTGATCTTCTTGCCTTGTGCCGGAACAACTACTTTACTTTCCATTCACCTCTCCTTCGAGCGCTACTGGTTTGCTCGTCTGCCACCACGTTGCATATGCGTTTGCGTCCTGCGATACGGATGCTTTAGAGCAATTTTTTGTTAATGATTTGTAATTGGCTTGTCAATACTACCCTATTGTTTGCCGTCATGAAAGATGCGCGTTATTAGGCTATAATGCGGCAATTCATAATCTCTGAAAATACCATGCAAAAAACTTCTTTTAGAAATCACCTGGTTAAGCGATTCAGCTCGCAACGTTCTACCAGGCGTAAACCTGAAAACCAGCCCACGCGTGTGATCCTGTTCAATAAACCCTACGATGTTCTTCCGCAGTTCACCGATGAAGCCGGACGCAAAACATTAAAAGAATTCATCCCGGTTCAGGGCGTTTATGCAGCAGGTCGTCTTGACCGCGATAGCGAAGGGTTACTGGTGCTGACCAATAACGGCGCGTTGCAGGCGCGTTTAACCCAGCCGGGCAAACGCACCGGGAAAATCTATTATGTGCAGGTGGAAGGTATTCCCACACAAGACGCACTTGAAGCCTTGCGCAATGGCGTAACCTTAAATGATGGCCCTACCCTGCCCGCCGGCGCGGAGCTGGTTGACGAACCAGCGTGGTTATGGCCGCGGAATCCACCAATTCGTGAACGCAAAAGTATTCCCACCAGCTGGCTGAAGATCACCTTATATGAAGGACGTAATCGCCAGGTGCGCCGCATGACCGCCCATGTTGGTTTCCCCACGCTGCGACTGATTCGTTATGCGATGGGTGATTACACTTTGGATAACCTTGCCAATGGCGAATGGCGAGAAGCAACAGAATAAGGATGCACAATGTTTAAACCACACGTTACCGTTGCTTGCGTAGTGCACGCAGAGGGTAAATTTTTAGTCGTTGAAGAGACGATTAATGGTAAAGCGTTATGGAACCAACCTGCCGGGCATCTGGAAGCCGATGAAACCTTAGTGGAAGCTGCCGCCCGTGAGCTATGGGAAGAAACCGGCATCAGCGCGCAACCGCAACACTTTATTCGTATGCATCAGTGGATTGCGCCAGATAAAACGCCGTTTTTGCGTTTCCTCTTTGCCATTGAGCTTGAGCAAATATGCCCGACCCAGCCTCATGACAGCGATATCGACTGCTGTCGTTGGGTCAGCGCCGAAGAAATTTTAAAGGCGTCAAATCTTCGTTCGCCGCTGGTGGCGGAAAGTATCCGTTGTTATCAAAGCGGGCAACGCTATCCGCTGGAGATGATTGGCGATTTTAACTGGCCTTTTACAAAGGGTGTCATCTAAAAGGCTGCGTGATAGAATACGCCGCCTTGAAGTTCAATGTCGTGAGTGATCCAATGTCTGAAACCGCAAAAAAAGTAATCGTCGGCATGTCCGGCGGTGTCGATTCCTCCGTTTCTGCCTGGCTGTTGCAACAACAGGGATATCAGGTTGAAGGCCTGTTTATGAAGAACTGGGAAGAAGACGACGGTGAGGAATATTGCACAGCGGCAGCGGATCTGGCTGATGCCCAAGCTGTCTGCGACAAGCTCGGCATTGAACTGCACACCGTTAACTTTGCTGCCGAGTACTGGGACAACGTCTTCGAACTGTTCCTTGCCGAATATAAAGCCGGTCGCACGCCGAATCCGGATATTCTGTGCAACAAAGAGATCAAATTTAAAGCTTTCCTCGAATTTGCCGCCGAAGATTTAGGTGCCGATTATATCGCTACCGGTCATTACGTACGTCGGGCCGATGTCGATGGCAAGAGCCGCCTGCTGCGTGGTCTGGACAGCAATAAAGACCAGAGCTACTTCCTTTATACGCTCAGCCATGAGCAGATTGCGCAAAGCCTGTTCCCGGTCGGCGAACTGGAAAAACCGCAGGTGCGTAAGATTGCTGAAGATCTTGGTCTGGTCACCGCGAAGAAAAAAGACTCTACCGGCATTTGCTTCATTGGCGAACGTAAATTCCGCGAGTTCCTGGGCCGTTATCTCCCGGCGCAACCGGGCAAAATCATTACCGTCGATGGCGATGAAATTGGTGAGCACCAGGGGCTGATGTATCACACTCTCGGTCAGCGTAAAGGTCTGGGTATCGGTGGCACCAAAGAAGGCACCGAAGAACCGTGGTATGTGGTGGACAAAGACGTCGAAAACAACATTCTGGTTGTTGCGCAGGGCCATGAACACCCGCGGCTGATGTCTGTCGGGTTGATTGCCCAGCAGTTGCACTGGGTCGATCGCGAACCATTCACCGGTACTATGCGTTGCTCGGTAAAAACCCGCTATCGCCAGACCGATATCCCTTGCACCGTCAAGGCGCTGGACGATGATCGCATTGAAGTGATTTTCGATGAACCGGTTGCCGCCGTGACGCCGGGCCAGTCTGCCGTCTTCTATAACGGTGAAGTGTGCCTCGGTGGCGGTATTATTGAGCAGCGTCTGCCGCTGCCGGTCTGATTATTATCTTTACTTAAAACAAGGAAGCAGTGAACGTGGCAAAGAATTACTATGACATCACCCTCGCCCTGGCCGGTATTTGTCAGTCGGCACGCCTGGTGCAACAACTCGCTCACCAGGGGCATTGTGATGCCGATGCGCTACACGTCTCACTCAACAGTATTATTGATATGAACCCCAGCTCGACGCTGGCGGTTTTTGGCGGTAGCGAAGCCAACCTGCGCGTCGGGCTGGAAACCCTGCTCGGCGTGCTCAATGCCAGCAGTCGCCAGGGCTTAAACGCCGAATTAACCCGCTACACACTCAGCTTGATGGTGCTTGAGCGCAAACTCTCCTCAGCGAAAGGCGCGCTCGACACTCTGGGCAACCGGATCAACGGCCTGCAACGCCAGCTCGAACACTTCGATTTACAGTCCGAAACGCTGATGAGCGCGATGGCTGCTATCTATGTTGATGTGATCAGCCCGCTTGGCCCGCGCATTCAGGTCACCGGTTCCCCTGCTGTACTGCAAAGCCCACAAGTGCCGGCGAAAGTTCGCGCAACCCTGCTGGCAGGCATTCGCGCCGCCGTGCTCTGGCACCAGGTCGGCGGCGGACGTCTGCAACTGATGTTTTCTCGTAATCGCCTGACCACTCAGGCAAAACAAATTCTTGCTCATTTAACCCCGGAGTTGTGATCTATGGAATTATCCTCACTGACCGCCGTTTCCCCTGTCGATGGACGCTACGGCGATAAAGTCAGCGCGCTGCGCGGGATTTTCAGCGAATATGGTTTGCTGAAATTCCGTGTACAAGTTGAAGTACGTTGGCTGCAAAAACTGGCCGCGCACGCAGCGATCAAGGAAGTTCCTGCTTTTGCTGCCGACGCAATCGGTTACCTTGATGCAATTGTCGCCAATTTCAGCGAAGAAGATGCCGCACGCATCAAAACCATCGAGCGTACCACTAACCACGACGTTAAAGCGGTTGAGTATTTCCTGAAAGAAAAAGTGGCGGAGATCCCGGAACTGCACGCGGTTTCTGAATTCATCCACTTTGCCTGTACTTCGGAAGATATCAATAACCTCTCCCACGCATTAATGCTGAAAACCGCGCGTGATGAAGTGATCCTGCCGTACTGGCGTCAACTGATTGATGGCATTAAAGATCTCGCCGTTCAGTACCGCGATATCCCGCTGCTGTCTCGTACCCACGGTCAGCCAGCCACGCCGTCAACCATCGGTAAAGAGATGGCAAACGTCGCCTACCGTATGGAGCGCCAGTACCGCCAGCTTAACCAGGTGGAGATCCTCGGCAAAATCAACGGCGCGGTCGGTAACTATAACGCCCACATCGCCGCTTACCCGGAAGTTGACTGGCATCAGTTCAGCGAAGAGTTCGTCACCTCGCTGGGTATTCAGTGGAACCCGTACACTACCCAGATTGAACCGCACGACTACATTGCCGAACTGTTTGATTGCGTTGCGCGCTTCAACACCATTCTGATCGACTTTGACCGTGACGTCTGGGGTTATATCGCCCTTAACCACTTCAAACAGAAAACCATTGCTGGTGAGATTGGTTCTTCCACCATGCCGCATAAAGTTAACCCGATCGACTTCGAGAACTCCGAAGGGAATCTGGGCCTTTCCAACGCGGTATTACAGCATCTGGCAAGCAAACTGCCGGTTTCCCGCTGGCAGCGTGACCTGACCGACTCCACCGTGCTGCGTAACCTCGGCGTGGGTATCGGTTATGCGCTGATTGCGTATCAATCCACCCTGAAAGGCGTGAGCAAACTGGAAGTGAACCGTGACCATCTGCTGGATGAGCTGGATCACAACTGGGAAGTGCTGGCTGAGCCAATCCAGACAGTTATGCGTCGCTATGGCATCGAAAAACCGTACGAGAAGCTGAAAGAGCTGACTCGTGGTAAGCGCGTTGACGCCGAAGGCATGAAGCAGTTTATCGACGGTCTGGCGTTGCCAGAAGAAGAGAAAGCCCGCCTGAAAGCGATGACGCCGGCAAACTACATTGGTCGCGCCATCACCATGGTTGATGAGCTGAAATAAACTCGTATCAGTGCCGGATGGCGATGCTGTCCGGCCTGCTTATTAAGATTATCCGCTTTTTATTTTTTCACTTTACCTCCCCTCCCCGCTGGTTTATTTAATGTTTACCCCCATAACCACATAATCGCGTTACACTATTTTAATAATTAAGACAGGGAGAAATAAAAATGCGCGTACTGGTTGTTGAAGACAATGCGTTGTTACGTCACCACCTTAAAGTTCAGATTCAGGATGCTGGTCATCAGGTCGATGATGCAGAAGATGCCAAAGAAGCCGATTATTATCTCAATGAACATTTACCGGATATTGCGATTGTCGATCTCGGATTGCCAGACGAGGACGGTCTGTCACTGATTCGCCGCTGGCGTAGCAATGATGTTTCACTGCCGATTCTGGTATTAACCGCCCGTGAAAGCTGGCAGGACAAAGTCGAAGTATTAAGTGCTGGTGCTGATGATTACGTGACTAAACCATTTCATATTGAAGAGGTGATGGCGCGAATGCAGGCATTAATGCGGCGTAATAGCGGTCTGGCTTCACAGGTCATTTCGCTACCACCGTTTCAGGTTGATCTCTCTCGCCGTGAATTATCTATTAATGACGAAGTGATCAAACTGACCGCGTTCGAATACACCATTATGGAAACGTTGATACGCAATAATGGCAAAGTGGTGAGCAAAGATTCGTTAATGCTCCAACTCTATCCGGATGCGGAGCTGCGGGAAAGCCATACCATTGATGTACTGATGGGACGTCTGCGCAAAAAAATTCAGGCACAATATCCGCAAGAAGTGATTACTACCGTTCGCGGCCAGGGCTATTTGTTCGAATTGCGCTGATGAAAAAATTACTGCGTCTTTTTTTCCCGCTCTCGCTGCGGGTACGTTTTCTGTTGGCAACGGCTGCGGTAGTACTGGTGCTTTCGCTTGCCTACGGAATGGTCGCGCTGATCGGTTATAGCGTCAGTTTCGATAAAACTACGTTTCGGCTGTTACGTGGCGAGAGCAATCTGTTCTATACCCTTGCGAAGTGGGAAAACAATAAGTTGCATGTCGAGTTACCCGAAAATATCGACAAGCAAAGCCCCACCATGACGCTAATTTATGATGAGAACGGGCAGCTTTTATGGGCGCAACGTGACGTGCCCTGGCTGATGAAGATGATCCAGCCTGACTGGCTGAAATCGAATGGTTTTCATGAAATTGAAGCGGATGTTAACGATACCAGCCTCTTGCTGAGTGGAGATCATTCGATACAGCAACAGTTGCAGGAAGTGCGAGAAGATGATGACGACGCGGAGATGACCCACTCGGTGGCAGTAAACGTCTACCCGGCAACATCGCGGATGCCAAAATTAACCATTGTGGTGGTGGATACCATTCCGGTGGAGCTAAAAAGTTCCTATATGGTCTGGAGCTGGTTTATCTATGTGCTCTCAGCCAATCTGCTGTTAGTGATCCCGCTGCTGTGGGTCGCCGCCTGGTGGAGTTTACGCCCCATCGAAGCCCTGGCAAAAGAAGTCCGCGAACTGGAAGAACATAACCGCGAATTGCTCAATCCAGCCACAACGCGAGAACTGACCAGTCTGGTACGAAACCTG
Organism: Shigella sp. FC1567; assembly: GCF_001743015.1. Lineage (NCBI taxonomy): Bacteria > Pseudomonadati > Pseudomonadota > Gammaproteobacteria > Enterobacterales > Enterobacteriaceae > Shigella > Shigella sp. FC1567. The sequence goes on along the minus strand of NZ_MIIV01000046.1, from coordinate 3,517 downwards.
AACCGATTGTTAAAAAGTGAACGCGAACGTTACGACAAATACCGTACGACGCTCACCGACCTGACCCATAGTCTGAAAACGCCACTGGCGGTGCTGCAAAGTACGCTGCGTTCTCTGCGTAGTGAAAAGATGAGCGTCAGTGATGCTGAGCCGGTAATGCTGGAGCAAATCAGCCGCATTTCACAGCAAATTGGCTACTACCTGCATCGTGCCAGTATGCGCGGCGGGACATTGCTCAGCCGCGAGCTGCATCCGGTCGCCCCACTGCTGGACAATCTCACCTCAGCGCTGAACAAAGTGTATCAACGCAAAGGGGTCAATATCTCTCTCGATATTTCGCCAGAGATCAGCTTTGTCGGTGAGCAGAACGATTTTGTCGAGGTGATGGGCAACGTGCTGGATAATGCCTGTAAATATTGCCTCGAGTTTGTCGAAATTTCTGCAAGGCAAACCGACGAGCATCTCTATATTGTGGTCGAGGATGATGGCCCCGGTATTCCATTAAGCAAGCGAGAGGTCATTTTCGACCGTGGTCAACGGGTTGATACTTTACGCCCTGGGCAAGGTGTAGGGCTGGCGGTAGCCCGCGAAATCACCGAGCAATATGAGGGTAAAATCGTCGCCGGAGAGAGCATGCTGGGCGGTGCGCGGATGGAGGTGATTTTTGGTCGCCAGCATTCTGCGCCGAAAGATGAATAAATATGTCCATACTTCACGCATTACGTTAAGCATCCGTTATAATCGGTTGCAGATACCAGCCTGTGGATGCTTAACATGGAATACCAACTCACTCTTAACTGGCCCGATTTTCTTGAACGTCACTGGCAGAAACGCCCGGTGGTGTTAAAACGCGGCTTTAATAATTTTATTGACCCGATCTCTCCAGACGAGTTGGCGGGTCTGGCGATGGAAAGCGAAGTTGACAGTCGACTGGTCAGTCACCAGGATGGCAAATGGCAGGTCAGCCACGGCCCGTTCGAAAGCTACGATCATCTCGGTGAAACCAACTGGTCATTACTGGTACAGGCAGTGAACCACTGGCATGAGCCGACCGCCGCGCTGATGCGACCGTTCCGTGAACTACCGGACTGGCGTATTGATGATCTGATGATTTCTTTTTCTGTACCTGGCGGCGGCGTCGGCCCGCATCTCGATCAGTACGACGTGTTTATCATTCAGGGTACCGGACGTCGTCGCTGGCGAGTGGGCGAAAAGCTGCAAATGAAACAGCACTGCCCACATCCGGATCTGTTACAGGTCGATCCGTTCGAAGCCATCATCGATGAAGAGCTGGAGCCTGGTGATATTCTTTATATTCCGCCAGGATTCCCGCATGAAGGCTACGCGCTGGAAAATGCGATGAACTATTCCGTGGGCTTTCGCGCGCCAAATACACGGGAACTGATTAGTGGATTTGCCGATTATGTGCTGCAACGTGAACTGGGCGGCAACTACTACAGCGATCCTGATGTTCCACCTCGCGCTCATCCTGCGGATGTTCTGCCTCAAGAGATGGATAAACTGCGTGAGATGATGCTCGAATTGATCAACCAGCCGGAACACTTTAAGCAATGGTTTGGCGAGTTTATATCCCAGTCACGTCATGAACTGGATATCGCGCCGCCGGAACCGCCTTATCAGCCAGATGAAATCTACGATGCGCTGAAACAAGGTGATGTGCTGGTGCGCCTGGGTGGTCTGCGCGTATTGCGCATTGGCGACGACGTGTATGCCAATGGTGAGAAGATCGATTCCCCGCACCGTCCGGCACTGGATGCACTCGCCAGCAACATTGCGCTGACTGCGGAGAATTTTGGCGATGCGCTGGAAGATCCGTCATTCCTCGCGATGCTCGCGGCGCTGGTCAATAGCGGGTATTGGTTCTTCGAAGGGTAAGTTTGGATTTAAGCCGGATGCGGCATCACATGCCGCATCCCTTTTCGCTTACTTCCGTTGCGCCGTTAACTCGGCAATACGGACGATCACCTGCACCGCTTTTTCCATACCTTCCAGAGTCACAAACTCATGCTTACCATGATAGTTGTAACCGCCAGTGAACAAGTTCGGGCACGGTAATCCCATAAACGACAACTGCGCGCCGTCGGTACCGCCGCGGATCGGTTTCAGTTCCGGTTCAATATCGCAGTCACGCATTGCCTGCTGGGCGATATCGAGAATATGCGGATGCTCAACCACTTTCTCGCGCATATTGTAGTAACTGTCTTCAATCACCAGTTCAATGTAGCAATCAGGATGTAACCCTTTGCCCACTTTTTTGGCGATCTCCATCATTTTACATTTACGCGCTTCAAACTGTTTACGGTCGAAATCACGGATGATGTAGTGCATATCGGCCCGTTCAACGGTGCCTTTCATGCCCGCCAGGTGATAGAAACCTTCATAGCCTTCTGTCATTTCCGGGCTTTCATCCGCCGGAACTTCCGCATGAATACGTGCCGCCAGCGACAGCGCATTTACCATCACTCCTTTCGCCGTGCCCGGATGAACATTGTTACCGACAATTTTGATATTGACCGATGCGGCGTTGAAGTTTTCAAACTCCAGTTCGCCTACGCCACCACCGTCAACAGTGTAAGCCCAGCGGGCATCGAAGGCATCAACATCAAAATGTTTCGCCCCTTTGCCCACTTCTTCATCCGGGGTAAAGGCGACGCGAATATCACCATGCGGAATGTTTTTCTGTTGCAATACCGCCAGCGCGGTCATGATTTCTGCAATACCTGCTTTGTCATCGGCACCTAACAAGGTTTTACCATCGGTGGTAATCAATGTCTGACCCAGTAGCTGATGCAGCACCGGGAACATAACCGGTGATAAAACTTCATCGCCGATACCCAGCGCAATATCGCCACCGCGATAGTTTTCAACAATTTGCGGATTAACATTTTTGCCGCTGCAATCCGGTGAGGTATCCACATGAGAAATAAAGCCAATCGCCGGGATATCGCCAGGGACGTTAGCCGGTAACGTCGCCATCAAAGTGCCCTTCTCACTTAAGGTCACATTGATAAGCCCCATTTCTTCGAGCTGCTCTTTCAGCAGATGCAATAACTTCCATTGGCCTTCCGTGCTGGGAACCTGTCTCACCCCTGCTTTTGATTGGGTATCCAGAGACACGTAGTTCAAAAATCGCTCAAGTAGTTTATCCATGTAGTCACCCTCACTTTTTGTGACAACATTATTAAGAAGCAAGAAAAGACAAATATTGCGTCAGGTCACTTTTACCCCTGCAAGCGGGAATATTTATCAGCATTACCTTAATGAATATAAAGCTAAGGTAATGCTGCCAACTTACTGATTTAGTGTATGATGGTGATTTTAAGGTGCTTGCGTGGCTTCCATTTCCATCAGATGTCCTTCCTGCTCCGCTACTGAAGGCGTGGTGCGTAACGGCAAAAGCACTGCCGGACATCAGCGCTATCTCTGCTCTCATTGCCGTAAAACATGGCAACTACAGTTCACTTACACCGCCTCTCAGCCCGGTACGCACCAGAAA
>NZ_MIIV01000045.1:0-11467 GCF_001743015.1 Shigella sp. FC1567 | reverse complement strand
TGGCTGTTTTACGCGTATGACAGGATACGGAGGACGGTTGTGGCGCACGTCTTCGGTGAACGCACTCTGGCCACACTGGAGCGTCTTCTGAGCCTGCTGCCGGCCTTTGAGGTCGTGGTATGGATGACGGATGGCTGGCCGCTGTATGAATCACGCCTGAAGGGAAAGCTGCACGTTATCAGCAAGCGTTACACTCAGCGCATTGAGCGACATAATCTGAATCTGAGACAACATCTGGCAAGGCTGGGACGGAAGTCACTGTCGTTCTCAAAATCGGTGGAGCTGCATGACAAGGTCATCGGGCATTATCTGAACATAAAACACTATCAGTAAGTTGGAGTCATTACCCGTTGGAGGTTATCCGGGAAATGATGATAAAGGTCGTGAGCTGCAACAGCAGGTTGATCCAACCAAACTGATGAATGATTTCTTTGCCGCAATTGAGTTTATGCAACGCTATCCGCAAGCGACAGGCATAAGTGGGTATTACCGGATTTTGCTATGGCGGTGGTGTATCGAACGCGGCGGCTGTCGCGTATCCGGAACTGGCCTGCGCGGTGCCGTTTTATGGTCGTCAGGCACCCACTGCCGATGTGGCGAAGATTGAAGCGCCTTTACTACTCCACTTCGCGGAACTGGACACCCGAATCAACGAGGGCTGGCCCGCTTATGAGGCGGCGTTGAAAGCCAATAATAAGGTCTATGAGGCGTATATCTATCCGGGGGTTAATCACGGATTCCATAATGATTCCACGCCTCGTTATGACAAATCTGCCGCCGATCTTGCCTGGCAAAGGACGCTGAAATGGTTCGATAAATATCTCTCCTGATGGGTTTATCTCTTACGGGATTACGTCTTAAACAAGCATGAAAAAATAGCGTGCGCAAAAGTCGTTCTTTGCCTAAAATATTGCTATATATGATAATATATAGCGAATGAGGTGAACGATGAATAACCATTTTGGTAAAGGCTTAATGGCGGGATTAAAAGCAACGCATGCCGACAGTGCGGTTAATGTGACAAAATTCTGTGCCGATTATAAACGCGGTTTTGTATTAGGCTACTCACACCGGATGTACGAAAAGACCGGAGATCGCCAGCTTAGCGCCTGGGAAGCGGGTATTCTGACGCGCCGCTATGGACTGGATAAAGAGATGGTAATGGATTTCTTTCGTGAGAATAATTCCTGTTCTACGTTGCGCTTTTTTATGGCCGGTTATCGCCTCGAAAATTGATCAAACATACGTATTATCTTGCTTTAATTAATTACACTAATGCTTCTTCCCTTCGTTTTAGCGCCCCGCCGCAGTATCATGATATCGATAACCATAATAAATGTGTGGTAAATGGCGCATCGATCGCATTATTGATTTTGCGATTGAGGCAAAATATATGCCAGGTCTTCGCAACGGAATAACTATAAATGACTGGAGATAACACCCTCATCCATTCTCACGGCATTAACCGTCGTGATTTCATGAAGCTTTGTGCAGCATTAGCCGCCACCATGGGGTTAAGTAGCAAAGCCGCTGCAGAGATGGCCGAATCGGTTACTAACCCGCAGCGTCCGCCAGTTATCTGGATTGGCGCGCAGGAGTGCACCGGTTGTACGGAATCTCTGCTTCGTGCAACGCATCCAACGGTAGAAAACCTCGTGCTGGAGACTATCTCTCTGGAGTATCACGAAGTGCTTTCCGCCGCCTTCGGTCATCAGGTCGAAGAGAACAAACATAACGCACTTGAGAAGTACAAAGGGCAGTATGTGTTGGTTGTGGATGGTTCCATCCCATTAAAAGATAACGGTATTTATTGCATGGTTGCTGGTGAGCCGATTGTGGATCACATCCGCAAAGCGGCAGAAGGCGCAGCAGCGATTATCGCTATCGGTTCCTGCTCTGCGTGGGGCGGTGTTGCCGCAGCTGGAGTTAACCCAACTGGCGCAGTCAGCCTGCAAGAAGTTCTGCCAGGCAAAACCGTTATCAATATTCCGGGCTGCCCGCCGAACCCGCACAACTTCCTCGCGACCGTTGCGCACATCATCACTTACGGCAAACCGCCGAAACTGGATGACAAAAATCGTCCGACCTTCGCCTATGGCCGTCTGATTCACGAACACTGCGAACGTCGCCCGCACTTCGATGCTGGTCGTTTTGCCAAAGAGTTCGGTGATGAAGGCCACCGTGAAGGCTGGTGCCTGTACCACCTCGGCTGTAAAGGGCCAGAAACTTACGGCAACTGCTCAACGCTGCAATTCTGCGATGTTGGCGGCGTGTGGCCGGTAGCGATTGGTCACCCATGCTATGGCTGTAACGAAGAAGGTATCGGCTTCCATAAAGGCATCCATCAGCTTGCCAACGTCGAAAATCAGACTCCGCGTTCACAGAAACCGGATGTTAACGCTAAAGAGGGCGGTAACGTCTCTGCAGGCGCTATTGGTTTGCTCGGCGGTGTGGTTGGGCTGGTTGCCGGTGTCAGCGTGATGGCGGTGCGTGAACTGGGTCGTCAGCAAAAGAAAGATAACGCTGACTCACGGGGAGAATAACCGTGAACAGACGTAATTTTATTAAAGCAGCCTCCTGCGGGGCATTGCTGACGGGCGCGCTGCCGTCTGTCAGTCATGCGGCTGCTGAAAACCGCCCGCCAATTCCGGGATCGCTGGGGATGTTGTACGACTCGACCTTGTGCGTAGGCTGCCAGGCTTGCGTCACCAAGTGTCAGGATATCAACTTCCCTGAACGTAACCCGCAAGGGGAACAGACCTGGTCGAACAACGACAAACTGTCGCCGTATACCAATAACATCATTCAGGTGTGGACCAGCGGCACAGGGGTCAACAAAGACCAGGAGGAGAACGGCTACGCGTACATTAAGAAACAGTGTATGCACTGCGTCGATCCGAACTGTGTCTCTGTGTGCCCGGTCTCTGCACTGAAAAAAGATCCGAAAACCGGCATTGTCCATTACGACAAAGACGTGTGCACCGGTTGCCGTTACTGCATGGTCGCCTGTCCGTACAACGTGCCGAAGTACGACTACAACAACCCGTTTGGTGCGCTGCATAAGTGCGAGCTGTGCAACCAGAAAGGTGTGGAACGTCTCGATAAAGGCGGTCTGCCTGGCTGCGTAGAAGTGTGCCCGGCGGGCGCGGTGATTTTCGGTACGCGTGAAGAGCTGATGGCGGAGGCGAAAAAACGTCTGGCGCTGAAGCCTGGCAGCGAATACCACTATCCGCGTCAGACGCTGAAATCTGGCGACACTTACCTGCATACGGTGCCGAAATATTATCCGCATCTGTACGGCGAGAAAGAGGGCGGCGGTACTCAGGTTCTGGTACTGACGGGTGTGCCTTATGAAAATCTCGACCTGCCGAAACTGGACGATCTTTCTACCGGTGCGCGTTCCGAAAATATTCAACACACCCTGTATAAAGGCATGATGCTACCACTGGCTGTGCTGGCGGGCTTAACCGTGCTGGTTCGTCGCAACACCAAAAACGACCATCACGACGGAGGAGACGATCATGAGTCATGATCCACAACCGCTGGGCGGCAAAATCATCAGTAAACCGGTCATGATTTTTGGACCGTTAATCGTCATCTGTATGCTCCTGATTGTGAAGCGTCTGGTGTTCGGTCTGGGCTCTGTCTCTGACCTGAACGGCGGCTTCCCGTGGGGCGTGTGGATCGCGTTTGACCTGCTGATTGGTACCGGCTTTGCCTGTGGCGGCTGGGCGCTGGCGTGGGCGGTATACGTCTTTAACCGTGGGCAATACCATCCGCTGGTGCGTCCGGCGCTGTTGGCGAGTCTGTTTGGTTACTCACTGGGTGGCTTGTCGATCACTATCGACGTGGGTCGCTACTGGAACCTGCCGTACTTCTACATTCCGGGTCACTTCAACGTGAACTCGGTACTGTTCGAGACGGCGGTCTGTATGACCATCTATATCGGCGTGATGGCACTGGAGTTTGCTCCGGCACTGTTTGAACGTCTGGGCTGGAAGGTTTCTCTCAAGCGTCTGAACAAGGTGATGTTCTTCATCATTGCACTTGGCGCGCTGTTGCCGACCATGCACCAGTCTTCAATGGGGTCACTGATGATCTCGGCGGGCTACAAGGTGCATCCGTTGTGGCAGAGCTATGAAATGTTGCCGCTGTTCTCGCTGCTGACGGCGTTCATCATGGGCTTCTCGATTGTCATCTTTGAAGGTTCGCTGGTGCAGGCGGGTCTGCGTGGCAACGGTCCGGATGAAAAGAGTCTGTTCGTCAAGCTGACCAACACCATCAGTGTGTTGCTGGCGATTTTTATCGTGCTGCGCTTTGGCGAGCTTATCTATCGCGACAAGCTGTCGTTAGCGTTTGCCGGTGACTTCTACTCCGTGATGTTCTGGATTGAAGTCCTGCTGATGCTCTTCCCGCTGGTCGTTCTGCGTGTGGCGAAGCTGCGTAATGATTCCCGCATGCTGTTCCTGTCAGCACTGAGCGCACTGTTAGGTTGTGCAACCTGGCGTCTGACCTATTCGCTGGTGGCATTCAACCCGGGCGGCGGTTACGCCTACTTCCCGACCAGGGAAGAACTGTTGATTTCTATTGGTTTTGTGGCTATTGAGATTTGCGCTTACATCGTACTCATTCGTCTACTGCCGATACTTCCTCCTTTAAAACAAAACGATCATAATCGTCATGAGGCGAGCAAAGCATGAGCCAGAGAATTACTATTGATCCGGTAACCCGTATTGAGGGGCATTTACGCATCGATTGCGAAATCGAAAATGGCGTCGTTTCGAAAGCATGGGCTTCCGGTACCATGTGGCGCGGCATGGAAGAGATCGTGAAAAACCGCGATCCGCGCGATGCATGGATGATTGTGCAACGTATCTGTGGCGTATGTACTACCACTCACGCGCTGTCTTCCGTTCGTGCGGCAGAAAGTGCGCTGAATATCGACGTTCCGGTTAACGCGCAATACATCCGTAACATCATTCTGGCTGCGCACACCACGCATGACCATATCGTTCATTTCTATCAGCTTTCGGCGCTGGACTGGGTGGACATCACTTCTGCACTGCAAGCTGACCCAACCAAAGCCTCCGAAATGCTGAAAGGCGTTTCGACCTGGCATCTGAACAGTCCGGAAGAGTTCACTAAAGTTCAGAACAAGATCAAAGATCTGGTTGCCAGCGGTCAGTTGGGTATTTTCGCCAATGGCTACTGGGGTCACCCGGCGATGAAACTGCCGCCGGAAGTGAACCTGATTGCGGTAGCGCACTACCTGCAGGCGCTGGAGTGCCAGCGTGACGCTAACCGCGTCGTGGCGCTGCTGGGCGGTAAAACGCCGCACATTCAGAACCTGGCGGTAGGTGGTGTCGCGAACCCGATCAACCTCGACGGTTTGGGCGTGCTGAACCTTGAGCGCCTGATGTACATCAAGTCTTTCATCGACAAGCTGAGCGACTTTGTTGAACAGGTTTATAAGGTTGATACCGCAGTTATTGCCGCGTTCTACCCGGAATGGCTGACGCGCGGTAAAGGTGCGGTGAACTACCTGAGCGTGCCGGAATTCCCGACCGACAGTAAAAACGGCAGCTTCCTGTTCCCGGGCGGCTACATTGAGAATGCGGATCTGTCCTCGTATCGTCCGATCACTTCTCATTCCGATGAATACCTGATCAAAGGCATTCAGGAAAGCGCGAAGCACTCCTGGTATAAAGACGAAGCGCCGCAGGCACCGTGGGAAGGTACCACCATTCCGGCTTATGATGGTTGGTCTGACGACGGGAAATATTCCTGGGTGAAATCACCGACTTTCTACGGCAAAACGGTAGAAGTGGGTCCGCTGGCTAATATGCTGGTGAAACTGGCGGCAGGTCGCGAATCTACCCAGAACAAACTGAATGAAATCGTTGCGATTTATCAGAAACTGACTGGCAACACGCTGGAAGTGGCGCAGCTGCACTCCACGCTGGGCCGTATTATTGGTCGTACCGTTCACTGCTGCGAATTGCAGGATATCCTGCAAAATCAATACAGTGCACTGATCACCAATATCGGCAAAGGCGATCACACCACCTTTGTGAAACCGAACATTCCGGCAACGGGTGAGTTCAAAGGTGTTGGCTTCCTCGAAGCGCCGCGCGGTATGCTCTCTCACTGGATGGTTATTAAAGACGGTATTATCAGTAACTACCAGGCAGTTGTTCCATCAACCTGGAACTCTGGTCCGCGTAACTTCAATGATGACGTCGGTCCTTACGAGCAGTCGCTGGTGGGTACACCGGTTGCTGATCCGAATAAACCGCTGGAAGTGGTGCGTACCATTCACTCCTTCGACCCGTGCATGGCCTGTGCGGTACACGTAGTGGATGCCGACGGCAACGAAGTGGTTTCAGTGAAGGTTCTGTAATGCGTATTTTAGTCTTAGGGGTCGGCAATATTTTGCTGACCGATGAAGCCATCGGTGTGCGGATTGTCGAAGCGTTAGAGCAACGATACATTCTGCCGGATTATGTTGAGATCCTCGATGGCGGCACGGCGGGAATGGAGCTGCTTGGCGACATGGCAAATCGCGATCATCTGATTATTGCGGATGCCATTGTGTCGAAAAAGAACACGCCGGGAACGATGATGATCCTGCGGGATGAAGAAGTTCCGGCGTTGTTTACCAACAAAATCTCTCCGCATCAGCTTGGCCTGGCCGACGTATTGTCGGCCCTGCGCTTCACCGGTGAGTTTCCGAAAAAGCTGACCCTGGTCGGCGTGATCCCGGAATCGCTGGAGCCACACATCGGCTTAACGCCGACGGTTGAAGCAATGATTGAACCTGCGCTTGAGCAGGTTCTGGCTGCGCTGCGCGAATCAGGCGTGGAAGCCATCCCACGGGAGGCGATTCATGACTGAAGAGATAGCAGGTTTCCAGACCTCCCCGAAGGCGCAAGTACAGGCAGCGTTTGAAGAAATTGCCCGGCGTTCGATGCACGATCTCTCTTTTCTGCATCCTTCAATGCCGGTGTATGTTTCTGATTTTACGCTGTTCGAAGGTCAGTGGACGGGGTGTGTGATCACCCCGTGGATGCTGAGTGCAGTTATCTTCCCCGGCCCGGATCAACTCTGGCCGCTGCGCAAAGTGAGTGAAAAAATTGGTCTGCAACTGCCGTATGGCACCATGACCTTTACCGTTGGCGAACTGGACGGTGTTTCGCAATACCTCTCCTGTTCGCTGATGTCACCGCTTTCGCACAGTATGTCGATTGAAGAGGGCCAACGCCTGACGGATGACTGCGCACGAATGATCCTTTCGCTGCCAGTCACGAATCCGGATGTACCACACGCAGGGCGTCGCGCCCTGCTGTTTGGTCGCAGGAGTGGCGAAAATGCATGAGTTGTCGCTTTGCCAGAGCGCCGTTGAAATTATCCAACGGCAGGCGGAGCAGCACGATGTTAAGCGCGTCACCGCCGTGTGGCTGGAAATTGGCGCGCTCTCCTGCGTTGAGGAGAGCGCCGTCCGTTTTAGTTTTGAAATTGTCTGCCACGGAACGGTGGCGCAAGGGTGCGATTTACATATCGTCTATAAACCCGCCCAGGCCTGGTGCTGGGATTGCAGCCAGGTGGTGGAGATTCATCAGCACGATGCGCAGTGTCCGCTCTGTCACGGCGAGCGGTTGCGTGTCGATACCGGCGATTCGCTGATCGTCAAAAGTATTGAAGTTGAATAACCGGAGTTAATAATGTGTATTGGCGTTCCAGGCCAGGTGCTGGCTGTCGGTGAAGATATTCACCAGCTTGCGCAGGTTGAAGTATGTGGTATCAAGCGCGACGTGAATATCGCCCTGATTTGTGAAGGTAACCCTGCCGATCTACTGGGCCAGTGGGTGCTGGTACACGTCGGATTTGCCATGAGCATCATCGACGAAGATGAAGCCAAAGCCACATTAGACGCACTGCGCCAAATGGATTACGACATTACCAGCGCGTGATGATTAGCTTTCGTAGGCCTGATAAGACGCGGCAGCGTCGCATCAGGCATTGTGCACGATTGCCGGATGCGGCGTGAACGCCTTATCCGGCCTGGATGGCTTGCTGCGACGAACACCAACCCTTACCCCTGACGCTTATCTTCCGTATTCGTCTCGAAATCACTGGCGTCATGGCGCTCATGCAACTGCTCATTCAGCGGTCCGTTGGTGCGGTTAACAATACGCCCACGTTTCACCGCCGGACGTTCGCCTACTTCTTTCGCCCAGCGTTGTACATGCTTATAACTGCCCGCATCAAGAAACTCAGCGGCATCATACACACCACCTAACACCACGTTGCCAAACCACGGCCAAATCGCCATATCCGCAATGGTGTACTCATCGCCCGCAACAAACTTATGCTGCGCCAGTTGCTTATCCAGCACGTCGAGCAGACGTTTGGCTTCCATGGTAAAGCGGTTGATGGCGTACTCAATCTTTACCGGTGCGTAATGGTAAAAGTGACCAAAACCACCGCCGAGGAACGGTGCCGCGCCCTGTAACCAGAACAGCCAGTTCATCGTTTCAGTACGCTTTGCCAAATCCTGCGGCAGGAAGTAGCCAAATTTCTCCGCCAGATAAAGCAGGATCGAACCAGATTCAAACACACAGATCGGCGGATTATGCGTATGATCGCGCAGCGCCGGGATCTTCGAGTTTGGGTTCACTTCGACAAAGCCGCTGGAGAATTGATCGCCATCGCCAATACGAATCAGCCAGGCGTCGTACTCTGCACCAGTAACGCCCAGCGCCAGCAGCTCCTCAAGCATAATCGTTACTTTCTGACCGTTCGGCGTTCCCAGCGAATAAAGTTGCAATGGGTGTTTGCCAACGGGCAGCGTTTTTTCATGCGTCGGACCAGAAACCGGGCGATTGATATTGGCGAACGCGCCGCCAGCGGATTTATCCCACGTCCAGACTTTCGCGGGCTGATAAGTATTGTCTGTCATAGTGAGTTGCCTTCTGAGTGGTAGTGTTGAAGCAGTGTGGCAGGTCACTTGCTGTACAGAATGTGAATTTTTTAACCCTTTGCGCCAGCCGCTGCGATGAGGTGTATGATTAGTCTGACCTCTGTCCGGTTAATGTCGCTGAGCAGGTAATCAGAGCACAACAATTACGCCAACTGCTTAGGTTGTATTGTTAAAGGTAAAGTGATGAGCAAAGGAACGACCAGCCAGGATGCCCCGTTCGGGACATTATTGGGCTACGCCCCAGGTGGGGTAGCAATCTACTCTTCAGATTACAGTTCTCTCGATCCGCAGGAATACGAAGATGACGCCGTATTCCGTAGCTATATCGACGACGAATATATGGGCCACAAGTGGCAATGCGTTGAATTTGCTCGCCGTTTTCTCTTTCTGAATTACGGTGTGGTCTTTACTGACGTGGGTATGGCGTGGGAGATTTTCTCGCTGCGCTTCCTGCGAGAAGTGGTTAATGACAACATCCTGCCATTGCAGGCATTTCCTAACGGCTCGCCGCGTGCGCCGGTCGCGGGTGCGCTTCTTATCTGGGATAAAGGCGGTGAATTTAAAGACACTGGCCATGTCGCCATCATTACCCAATTGCATGGCAACAAAGTCCGTATTGCGGAACAGAACGTGATTCATTCCCCGTTGCCGCAAGGGCAACAGTGGACGCGTGAGCTGGAGATGGTGGTCGAAAACGGCTGCTATACCCTGAAAGACACTTTTGATGACACCACCATTCTGGGCTGGATGATCCAGACGGAAGATACTGAATACAGCTTACCGCAGCCGGAAATTGCAGGCGAGCTGCTGAAAATCAGCGGAGCGCGCCTGGAAAACAAAGGCCAGTTTGACGGTAAATGGCTGGATGAAAAAGATCCGCTGCAAAACGCCTATGTGCAGGCCAACGGTCAGGTGATCAATCAGGATCCTTATCATTACTACACCATTACCGAGAGTGCCGAGCAGGAGCTAATTAAAGCCACCAACGAGCTGCACCTGATGTATCTTCACGCAACCGACAAGGTACTGAAAGATGACAACCTGCTGGCGCTGTTCGACATTCCGAAAATCCTCTGGCCACGTTTGCGTCTCTCCTGGCAGCGTCGCCGTCACCATATGATCACTGGTCGTATGGATTTCTGCATGGATGAGCGTGGCCTGAAGGTTTACGAGTACAACGCCGACTCCGCCTCCTGTCATACCGAAGCGGGCTTGATCCTCGAACGTTGGGCGGAGCAGGGCTATAAAGGCAACGGCTTCAATCCGGCGGAAGGGCTGATTAACGAATTGGCTGGTGCCTGGAAACACAGTCGTGCACGTCCGTTTGTCCATATCATGCAGGACAAAGATATCGAGGAAAACTATCACGCGCAGTTTATGGAGCAGGCGCTGCACCAGGCGGGCTTTGAAACGCGTATCTTGCGTGGATTGGATGAACTGGGCTGGGATGCTGCCGGGCAACTGATTGATGGGGAAGGGCGACTGGTTAACTGCGTGTGGAAAACCTGGGCGTGGGAAACCGCGTTTGATCAGATTCGTGAAGTTAGCGACCGTGAGTTTGCTGCGGTGCCAATCCGTACCGGTCATCCGCAAAACGAAGTGCGTCTTATCGACGTATTGCTGCGCCCGGAAGTGCTAGTCTTTGAGCCGCTGTGGACGGTGATCCCCGGCAACAAAGCGATTCTGCCGATCCTCTGGTCGCTGTTCCCGCACCATCGTTACCTGCTGGATACCGATTTCACTGTTAATGATGAATTGGTGAAAACAGGTTACGCAGTGAAACCGATTGCCGGTCGCTGTGGTAGCAATATCGACCTGGTCAGCCATCATGAAGAGGTGCTGGACAAAACCAGCGGTAAATTTGCCGAGCAGAAAAACATCTATCAGCAACTGTGGTGTTTGCCGAAAGTGGACGGTAAATACATTCAGGTATGTACCTTCACCGTGGGCGGCAACTACGGTGGGACGTGTTTGCGCGGTGATGAATCACTGGTCATCAAAAAAGAGAGTGATATTGAACCGTTAATTGTGGTGAAAAAGTAATACATGTTGTAGCAACCCCTACTGATTATGAAGAATAATCAGTACGGGGATTAATCAAAATATTCAATATTTATATGTTCTAATATTTATTCATTTCATATGTGAATATATTAACCAGTGGAATACCTGTGTTTTGATTATTTCTAAAGGTTTTGAATGAATGCTTATTGTCTGATACACAAGAAATAACACTCTTTTTATCGTTAAAAAATGATATTTCACTTTGCCCGGTAATGCTGCCAACTTACTGATAGTGTTTTATGTTCAGATAATGCCCGATGACCTTGTCATGCAGCTCCACCGATTTTGAGAACGACAGTGACTTCCGTCCCAGCCTTGCCAGATGTTGTCTCAGATTCAGATTATGTCGCTCAATGCGCTGAGTGTAACGCTTGCTGATAACGTGCAGCTTTCCCTTCAGGCGTGATTCATACAGCGGCCAGC
>NZ_MIIV01000044.1:0-41134 GCF_001743015.1 Shigella sp. FC1567 | reverse complement strand
GTGTTAGGCCTGCCGCCAGCGTTCAATCTGAGCCATGATCAAACTCTTCAATTTAAAAGTTTGATGCTCAAAGAATTAAACTTCGTAATGAATTACGTGTTCACTCTTGAGACTTGGTATTCATTTTTCGTCTTGCGACGTTAAGAATCCGTATCTTCGAGTGCCCACACAGATTGTCTGATAAATTGTTAAAGAGCAGTGCCGCTTCGCTTTTTCTCAGCGGCGCGGGGTGTGCATAATACGCTTTCCCGCTACAGAGTCAAGCATTTTTTTGCTTTTCTCTGTTGAGATTCTCAGGAGAACCCCGCTGACCCGGCGGCGTGTTTGCCGTTGTTCCGTGTCAGTGGTGGCGCATTATAGGGAGTTATTCCGGCCTGACAAGAGGAAATTTAAAATAATTTTCTGACCGCGCAACATTCAACCAAATCAGCCTAAAACTGCCAGTTTTTCGAGCGTTTCGAAGCCGTAACGCTGTAAAACGGGCAATAATTGTTCAGCTTCTGGCGTCATTGCCATACAAAAGGCAATATTCGCATCGGCAGATTTTGCATCCGGGGCTTCATGTTCTAACAACCAGGCCGTTCGGCGAGCAATCGCTGCGCCAGAATCCACTAGCCGGGTTCCCTCTGGCAGCACTTGTAACAGTTCTTCTTGTAGTAGAGGGAAATGGGTGCAACCCAATACAACGGTATCTGGCGGCTCTTTCATTCTTAACCACGGGCGTAGGATACGTTTTAGTGCATCCAGAGAAACATCTTCGCCATGTAGCTTCGCTTCAGCCAACTCAACCATCTCTGCCGAGCCCAGCATTTCTATCTGGCATTCATTAGCGAAACGCGCGATCAGCTCATGAGTATAAGAACGTTTAACTGTTCCGCGGGTTGCCAGTAATCCGACAATGCCATTTGCCGTCAGACGTGCAGCAGGTTTAATCGCCGGCACGACACCAACAACCGGGAAGTCGAACTTTTCGCGTAATGCAGGAAGTGAAACGGTACTGGCAGTGTTGCAAGCGACCACAGCCAGCGCAAGGGGATAACGTTCTTGCACCGCGGTGACAATTGCCACCACTCGCTCAACAATAAACGCTTCGCTTTTTTCGCCATACGGGAAAGCGACGTTATCGAAAGCATAAATGTAATGGAGATCCGGTAAGAGATGCCGGATCTCGTCATAGACCGACAACCCACCGACGCCGGAGTCAAACACCAGCACGGTGGGACGTGGTTCAGAAGGTGTAGCTGCCAGACAAGGTGTATTCCCGTCCTGCAGTTTGGTAGCCATAGACTGTCTCATAATCTTTGTCGAACAGGTTGGCTATTTTACCACGAACTGTCAGGTGAGAGGTGACCGGATACGCAACCGCAAGATCCCACAAGCTCACACCGCCCATTTTAACGGTTTGATAAGGATAAGATGAGTAATCCTTATCATAGCGAGTGCCTAAATACTGATAAGTAATACCCCAGTCGAAGTCATACAACTGCCAGTCGAGCTGGTATTTCACCTGCTGTTTAGCACGGCGTAACAACGGCGTGTCGGTAATCGCATTGCGCGCATCGACATAATCATAACTCACAGTATGCGTCAGTGGTCCGGTATCAAAATTGGCGGTCGCCTCGACGCCCTTAATCCGCGCTTTCCCTTCGTTGTAATATTTCAGGGTGTGATCATCATAATCGATCAAGTCACTGACATCGTTACGATATCCGGAAATACGCCAGTTCACCCCAGCGGTTAAGCCTTCAAACGCGCCTTCCCACTGTTTGCTTTTCTCCGGGTCCAGATTCGGATTTCCGTAGAAGCCATACAGTTGCCCCAGATTTGGTGCCTTATAAGATGTCCCGTAGGAAGCAATGAAGCGATAACCTTCGATGAATTCCCAACCGGCGCTGGTTTGCCAGGTTCCATGACGACCAAACTGTGAGTTATCGTCACTGCGTGCTGCGCCTTCAAAGGTAAAATCGCCGACTTGTTGCAGCCCGGTCAGATAGATGCCGGTATTACGTTGATCATATCCATCCTCAACATAACCTGTACCCGGCGTCGTAGTCTGTTTCTGCCAGTCGACACCCGCACCAATACTACCGTGACCAACGATGACATTGTTTGCCCACTGGACGGTGTATTGCTTCATCTCATCGAGCGTCGCCGACGAATCATAACGACCATAATGGGGATCGTAGTTG
This sequence comes from Shigella sp. FC1567, assembly GCF_001743015.1. Lineage (NCBI taxonomy): Bacteria > Pseudomonadati > Pseudomonadota > Gammaproteobacteria > Enterobacterales > Enterobacteriaceae > Shigella > Shigella sp. FC1567. The sequence continues at coordinate 38,945 of NZ_MIIV01000044.1, read as the reverse complement.
TAATCTTTGCTATGGCTATAGCTGGTAATGAGTTGTGATTTAATCAGTTCGCCGTTATAGCGCAGCCCGGCGTCCCAACTTTGGCTATAGAGTTTACGGATATCGAGCAACGGTGAACCGGGAGAATAATACGCGTCATAATTGGTACGGTTATCATAGCCATAGCCGCGCACAAAGCCGCTCCAGGCATCAGTAAAGTTATGCTCCAGCGCGCCATAAAGCGTTTTACTTAAAAAAACATCGTTATCTGTCTGCGCTTGCGTTCCGGTATTACCATAGGCAACAACATCATAACCATGAGTATGGGCATAATCGCCCAACAGCGTTACCCGTGTCTTATCCCCCAGTTGTTGCTGCGTAGAGACATCATAGTTCTGATAACTATTGCTTCCCCACCCTGCTGAAATTTCCGTTCCGGGTTCATCGCGCGTCGTGATGATATTCACCACCCCGCCTATTGCATCGGAACCATAAACAGCGGAGCGCGGCCCACGGATATATTCAACACGCTGGACAAGCGCACGCAATAGGGAACTGGCTAAGGTCGGCAGAACCACTCACCCCCGCCAGATTCAGGCGTACGCCATCAATTAACACCAACACATGACTGGCATTTGTACCGCGAATAAAAATAGATGAGAGCTGACCTGAACCGCCGTTTTGGGTGATATCGACGCCCGGAAGACGGCGCAGCACATCATTGACCGAGGTCGACTGCCAGCGGTCGATATCCTGACGGGTCACAACGGTGGTTGGTGCAAGCACAGTGCTGCGCGGCTGTTCAAAACGGTTAGCAGTAACGACGAGAGTATCCGGGCTGGTATCCTGTGCCCAAGCGGAAAAGGCTGTGACAGAACACGCCGTCAGCAGCGAAGCTTTTTTAATCATTGTAAAGCATCCACAATAGAAGAAGGATGCCGCAGGTTTCATCAATATTACGCGATGATGAGACGTTGGCCGGCAGGTCTTCGGGCTTGGAGGGGTATCTAAGATACTAAGAGATGATGACTTCCCACCGGATGGCAGTGTCCGCATAACGCAATCATCGCACCTTTCCTTACCGCTGCGCGTCAGCTCCAGATTCGCACTGGATTCCCTATTAACTCACAGGACCGGCAAGTGGATGCTACAGGTTGTAACAAGTTACTGTCCAGACGTAGCTCACAAATAGGAATTCATCAAGATCTGGACATCTGATGAGCAATCCCTACAATCGCCGCGTACTTTAATTTTTCAGGATACATCATGACCCCCGAACACCTTCCAACAGAACAGTATGAAGCGCAGTTAGCCGAAAAAGTGGTACGTTTGCAAAGTATGATGGCACCGTTTTCTGACCTGGTTCCGGAAGTGTTTCGCTCGCCGGTCAGTCATTACCGGATGCGTGCGGAGTTCCGCATCTGGCACGATGGCGATGACCTGTATCACATCATTTTCGATCAACAAACCAAAAGCCGTATCCGCGTGGATAGCTTCCCCGCCGCCAGTGAACTTATCAACCAGTTGATGACGGCGATGATTGCGGGTGTGCGTAATAATCCCGTTCTGCGCCACAAGTTGTTCCAGATTGATTACCTCACCACGCTGAGTAATCAGGCGGTGGTTTCCCTGCTATACCATAAGAAGCTGGATGATGAGTGGCGTCAGGAAGCGGAGGCCCTGCGCGATGCACTGCGCGCGCAGAATCTGAATGTGCATCTGATTGGTCGGGCAACGAAAACCAAAATCGAGCTGGATCAAGATTACATCGACGAGCGTCTGCCGGTCGCAGGGAAAGAGATGATCTACCGTCAGGTAGAAAACAGCTTTACCCAGCCGAACGCGGCGATGAATATTCAGATGCTGGAATGGGCGCTGGACGTAACCAAAGGCTCAAAAGGCGATTTACTGGAGCTGTACTGCGGCAACGGTAACTTTTCATTAGCGCTGGCGCGCAATTTTGATCGGGTATTAGCCACCGAAATCGCTAAGCCGTCGGTTGCTGCTGCGCAATACAACATCGCAGCTAACCATATTGATAACGTACAAATTATTCGTATGGCGGCAGAAGAATTTACTCAGGCGATGAATGGTGTGCGCGAGTTTAACCGCCTGCAAGGGATCGACTTAAAGAGTTATCAGTGCGAAACCATTTTTGTCGACCCACCGCGCAGCGGTCTGGACAGTGAAACCGAGAAAATGGTGCAGGCGTATCCGTGTATTTTGTACATCTCCTGTAACCCGGAAACGTTATGCAAGAATCTGGAAACATTAAGCCAGACGCACAAGGTCGAACGTCTGGCTCTGTTTGATCAGTTCCCCTACACGCACCATATGGAGTGCGGCGTATTACTGACCGCGAAGTAAAACCCATGCCGATGCGCCAGCATCCGGCATAATACCGATTACTCAGCAACTTCCTGCTTACGGTTACGCATCTTCGCGCCAATCCAGAACACCATAATGACGGAGAGTACTGCCGGGAAGAAGTTAGAGCCGATATCCGGATATTCCGCACGAACTACCGTGCTGTACAGCAGTACGCCGAGAATAAAACAGGCAGCTGCCAGACCCGGCAAGCCTACCGGCATAGTGCGATTAAGATAACGTTGATGCAGGCAGTAAACCGTCAGCACCAGGGAAATAATCGGGAATACAGAAAATGGCACAATGGAGCTAAACAGCGCTGCGAAAGTACCATTAATCGATAAGCCAGCAACTAACGCCAGCAGCAGCGTACCTCTATCTTGATTTGCTTGTTTCATTACTCGTCCTTCACATTTCCCGGAATAATTGCGGTTTTCTCTTGTTCACGGCGATACCAGTAATAAGCCCCTTTCGAAATCATTCGCAGTTGCAGTACCAGTCGCTCTTCTAATTGCCGACGTTGTTCGACGCCGACGTCCAACGCCTCGGCACCCGCACTGAAGACAATTGTCACCATTGCTTCGGCTTGCGCTTCAGTAAACGCACGCGGCATATGGTTTTCGAGTTCCAGATAGTCCGCAAGTTCCGCAATGAAGTGCTGAATTTCACGCGCAACGGCGGCACGAAACGCAGCGGAGGTGCCGGAGCGTTCCCGCAATAATAACCGGAAGGCGTTAGGATTATTACCGATGAACTCCATAAATGTGGAGACCGAGGTGCGGATCACACTCCCGCCTTTGGCGATACGCTGACGCGCCTGGCGCATGAGTTGGCGTAGCATTAAACCGCTCTCATCAACCATGGTCAGACCCAGTTCGTCTACGTCGCGGAAATGCCGATAAAAAGAGGTGGGAGCAATGCCCGCTTCACGCGCCACTTCACGCAAACTCAGGCTGGCGAAGCTGCGTTCAGCACTTAATTGGCTAAATGCGGCTTCCACCAGCGAACGGCGGGTTTTTTCTTTTTGTTGCGCTCTTATGCCCATCACGATGTCTGAATCCTTGCCAAAAGTACTGCTGGCACTATACCAGAGAATGAACATACTGGATTGCTCCAGTATTGTGAATGAACGGTAACGCAATAAAACATATTTACTGGCCGGTTCTTTTACGTACAGCGGAAACCTGCCGCTTAAACGGAGAGTATCGTCGATAAAAATCCAATAAAACGTCAGGGCAAAAGTAAGAAACAGACAAAGCAAAGGCCGCTCAGGATATAGCCAGATAAATGACGGGGATCAATTGGCTTACCCGCGATAAAATGTTACCATTCTGTTGCTTTTATGTATAAGAACAGGTAAGCCCTACCATGCCACATTCCTACGATTACGATGCCATAGTAATAGGTTCCGGCCCCGGCGGCGAAGGCGCTGCAATGGGCCTGGTTAAGCAAGGTGCGCGCGTCGCAGTTATCGAGCGTTATCAAAATGTTGGCGGCGGTTGCACCCACTGGGGCACCATCCCGTCGAAAGCTCTCCGTCACGCCGTCAGCCGCATTATAGAATTCAATCAAAACCCACTATACAGCGACCATTCCCGACTGCTCCGCTCTTCTTTTGCCGATATCCTTAACCATGCCGATAACGTGATTAATCAACAAACGCGCATGCGTCAGGGATTTTACGAACGTAATCACTGTGAAATATTGCAGGGGAACGCTCGCTTTGTTGACGAGCATACGTTGGTGCTGGATTGCCCGGACGGCAGCGTCGAAACACTAACCGCTGAAAAATTTGTTATTGCCTGCGGCTCTCGTCCATATCATCCAACAGATGTTGATTTCACCCATCCACGCATTTACGACAGCGACTCAATTCTTAGCATGCACCACGAACCGCGCCATGTACTTATCTATGGTGCTGGAGTGATCGGCTGTGAATATGCGTCGATCTTCCGCGGTATGGATGTAAAAGTGGATCTGATCAACACCCGCGATCGCCTGCTGGCATTTCTCGATCAAGAGATGTCAGATTCTCTCTCCTATCACTTCTGGAACAGTGGCGTAGTGATTCGTCACAACGAAGAGTACGAGAAGATCGAAGGCTGTGACGATGGTGTGATCATGCATTTGAAGTCGGGTAAAAAACTGAAAGCTGACTGCCTGCTCTATGCCAACGGTCGCACCGGTAATACCGATTCGCTGGCGTTACAGAACATTGGGCTGGAAACTGACAGCCGCGGACAGCTGAAGGTCAACAGCATGTATCAGACCGCACAGCCGCACGTTTACGCGGTGGGCGACGTGATTGGTTATCCGAGCCTGGCATCAGCGGCCTATGACCAGGGGCGCATTGCCGCGCAGGCGCTGGTAAAAGGCGAAGCCACCGCACATCTGATTGAAGATATCCCTACCGGCATTTACACCATCCCGGAAATCAGCTCTGTGGGCAAAACCGAACAGCAGCTGACCGCAATGAAAGTGCCATATGAAGTGGGCCGCGCCCAGTTTAAACATCTGGCACGCGCACAAATCGTCGGCATGAACGTGGGCACGCTGAAAATTTTGTTCCATCGGGAAACAAAAGAGATTCTGGGTATTCACTGCTTTGGCGAGCGCGCTGCCGAAATTATTCATATCGGTCAGGCGATTATGGAACAGAAAGGTGGCGGCAACACTATTGAGTACTTCGTCAACACCACCTTTAACTACCCGACGATGGCAGAAGCCTATCGGGTAGCTGCGCTAAATGGCTTAAACCGCCTGTTTTAACACTTTATCGAAATGGCCATCCATTCTTGCGCGGATGGCCTCTGCCAGCTGCTCATAGCGGCTGCGCAGCGGTGAGCCAGGACGATAAACCAGGCCAATCGTGCGGCGAGGTTCCGGCTTAATACACGGCAAATAAACAACCCCATCGCGTTTGCGCTCCGGCGGCACAGCCAGCGCAGGCAGTAAAGTGATCCCGCTACCTGCCGCCACCATGTTACGCAGTGTCTCCAGGCTGGTCGCGCGGAAGTGTGTATCTTCATCCGCCCCGGCTTCAAAGCAGAAACCCATTGCCTGATCGCGCAAACAGTGACCATCTTCCAGCATCAGCAGTTTTTCCCCTGCCAGATCGGCCATCGGTACGCATTCGCGGTTCGCCCACGGGTGATCTTCATAGATAGCCAGCAACATTGGCTCATCAAACAACGGCACTTCAATGAATGCTTCGCTCTCTTTCACCAGCGCGAGGATCACGCAATCGAGTTTGCCGCTGTCCAGTTGCGCCAGTAACTGGTGGGTCTGTGCTTCATGCAGATACATTTCCAGCTTTGGAAATGTCTGGTGCAGCATCGGGATAATATGCGGCAGCAGGTACGGTCCAACCGTAGGAATCAAACCAATATGCAGCGGTCCGGACATCGTCTCGCCCTGCTGGCTTGCCATCTCTTTAAGGACTTTCACCTCACGCAGCACGGTACGCGCCTGATCCACCAGCAGCATTCCCGCCTGGGTGAACAACACTTTACGGCTGGTCCGCTCCAGCAACATCACGCCCAGCTCATCTTCCAGCTTACGAATTTGGCCGCTAAGCGTCGGCTGGCTAACGTGGCAGGAATCTGCCGCACGCCGAAAATGGCGGTGTTCAGCCAATGCCACCAGGTACTCAAGATCACGAATATTCATTATCCATCCTCCATCGCCACGATAGTTCATGGCGATAGGTAGAATAGCAATGAACGATTATCCCTATCAAGCATTCTGACTGATAATTGCTCACAGAAACGGAGCGGCACCTCTTTTAACCCTTGAAGTCACTGCCCGTTTCGAGAGTTTCTCAACTCGAATAACTAAAGCCAACGTGAACTTTTGCGGATCTCCAGGATCCGCTTTTTTTTGCCATAAAAAAGCCCGGCGATAAGCCAGGCTCAAATTTGTACATATAAATGTTCTTACCCCAACCGCGCCTGCGCAAAAGCAATCGCTTGGGCCACCTGCTGCGGTGAGACGCCGCCTTTTGCCGCACGCTTGTCGAGGCACGATTGTAGCGACAGAATCGGATAGACATCTTCGCCAATCACGTGGCTGAATTTCTGCAACTCGTCGAGCGGCAGATCTTCCAGCGGTTTGCCCTGACGAATGGCTTCCACCACCGCTTCACCCACGATATGGTGCGCCTCGCGGAAAGGTACGCCTTTCGCCACCAGGTAATCCGCCAGTTCGGTGGCGTTGGCGTAACCCTGCTGAGCCGCTTCCTGGCAACGTGGACGTTTCACCTGAATGCCGTCCAGCACCAGCGCCGCCATATGCAGGCAGTCCAGCCAGGTATCGAACGCGTCGAACAGACCTTCTTTGTCTTCCTGCATATCTTTGTTGTAAGCCAGCGGCAAACCTTTCAGCGTCATCATCATGCCGGTTAACGCACCCTGCACCCGACCGCATTTACCGCGAATCAGCTCCAGCGCATCCGGGTTTTTCTTCTGCGGCATTAATGATGAACCGGAAGTCACGCGGTCAGAAAGCTCCACAAACCCCGCTTCGCCGGTGTTAAAGAAAATCAGATCTTCAGCAAAACGCGACAGATGCACCATGCCGATAGCGGCAGCCGACAGCAGTTCCAACACATGGTCACGGTCAGAAACGCTGTCCAGACTGTTACGGGTCGCCGAAGCAAAGCCCAGCCAGCCTGCTAACTGTTCACGGTCGATTTCATAGGCCGTTCCCGCCAGCGCGCCACAGCCTAATGGGCTGACATCCAGACGCTTAAGCGCATCCTGCAAACGGCTTTCATCACGCGCCAGCATCTCAACATAGGCCAGGCACCAGTGCGCGAACGTCACCGGCTGGGCGCGTTGCAGGTGAGTGTAACCTGGCATTACCGCGTCCTGATTGTTTTGTGCGGTTTCCACCAGCGCCGATTGCAGCTGCCGGTTAGCCGTCAGTAACTCGCTAACGGTATCTTTGCACCACAGTTTCAGGTCAGTCGCTACCTGATCATTACGGCTACGCCCGGTATGCAGCTTTTTGCCTAACTGGCCCACTTTGTCGATCAGTTTGCCTTCCACCCAGCTATGGATATCTTCGGCGTCGCTTTCAAGGATTTGTTGTGGCCTGGCGCGAACATCTTCCAGCAACACGTTCAGCGCCTCTTCCAGTTGCGCCTGCTCTTCTGCGGTTAACACGCCGACCGTTACCAGGGCTTTGGACCAGGCCACAGAGCCAACAATATCCTGCTCCGCCAGACGGTAATCAAAGCGCAGTGAGTCGTTGAATTGTTTGAACCGTTGATCTGCTGCCTGGGTAAAACGCCCGCCCCAAAGTGCCATAACTCTGTTTCCTTATTTTGAAATTCAATGCCGGAAAGCTGCGCCTCCGGCTAACAAAACTTAAGCTAAAATCCGCGTACCCATCGGCATACCGTTAAACAGTGCCGGAAGCTGCTCCGCATGACGCCAGGAGGCGATATCTACCGGACGGCCCAGCGTGCGGGCCGCATCCAGCGCCGCGTTCACTTTCACTATCATGCCGTCAGTAATAATGCCCTGCTCAATCAGTTGTTCTGCTTTCGCGGCGGTCATTTCGGCAATGCGTTGCCCTTTGCCGTCGAGAATGCCGCTGACGTCGGAGAGCAAAATCAGATCCGCGCCCAGCGTTGCCGCCAGCGCCGTTGCCGCCTGGTCGGCATTGACGTTCATCAGTTGCCCTTCGTCTGTTACGCCAATGGAGCTGACCACCGGCAGATAACCGTTCTCCAGCAAGGAGTTGATAAGCTTAGGCGAACCTGGCTGCGCCAGTCCAACATGACCTAACTCTTCATCAAGCTGGGTCACTTTGACGCTGTCGCCATCACCGAGAAACAAACCTACAGCCGCAATCTGATGTTTCTTCGCCCATGCCAACAGGGTTTTATTTGCCGTTCCCGCCAGTGCTCCGGTGATAATGTCTATCTGATCAGCAGGCGTCACCCGCAGGCCGTTTTTCTTTTTCACCGGCAGATTCAGCCCTTTCATCAGCTCATCCACCACGCAACCGCCGCCGTGCACAATCACCAGCGGACGCTGATGTGACTCACGATAATTCACCAGTGCGCTAAACAGACGTTCCAGCGCCTCTTCACTATCCAGCAGTACGCCGCCCAGTTTGATAATTAATGGATTCATCATTGCACCCTTAAATAAGAGACTGCGTTTCCGCATAGCCGAAACGAATATTGGCGCACTGTACCGCTTGTGCCGCCGCGCCTTTCAGTAAGTTGTCTTCGGTCGCCACAATAATCAGATGCTCGCCCTGAACGGCAAACCCGATATCGCAAAATGGCAGCCCAACGACATTTTTCAGCGCCGGAACGCCTTTGTCATACAGCCGCACCAGCGGTTTATGGGCATACGCCTGCTGTAACACTTGCGCGACTTGCGCCTGGGTCACACCCGATTTCAGGCGGCAGGTAATGGTTTCGAGAATGCCGCGCGGGAAATTGCCCAGATGTGGGGTGAAGATAACGTCAGCACCGAGGTGTGTGGCGATCTCTGGTTGATGGCGATGAGTAAAGACGCCATACGGTTGCAGGCTAACTTCACAAAAACTATTTGAAATCGCTGCCTTACGTCCTGCACCGCTCACGCCGCTGGTGGCGTTAATCGCCGGCCACTGATTGAGGTCAAGAAGATCGGCATCAATCAACGGTTTCAGCGCCAGCTGTGCCGCCGTCGGATAACAGCCTGGCACCGCAATCAAATTCGCTTCTTTTAATTTATTACCGCACCACTCCGCCAGACCGTAGGCTGCCTGTTCCAGCAGTTCCGGGTATTGATGGGTAAAGCCGTAATATTTTTCATAGAAGGTGGCGTCGTTAACACGAAACGCGCCGGAAAGGTCGAACACCACGCAGCCCGCTTCAAGAAACTGCGGCGCTAAATCGTGGCTAACTTCATGGGCGGTGGCGAGAAACACTACGTCCACCCCTGGGCTAAACTCGCTGATATCCGACATCGGCTGCAACGGCAGCTCAACGATGCCTTTTAGCTGCGGATGCAAATCGGAGATTAACTTTCCCGCATCATTGCTTTGCGCTGAAACAGTCAAAGCGGTTATGTTCATATGCGGATGGCGATTTACATAGGTCACTAGCTCTGCGCCAGCGTAGCCGCTGGCACCCACAATCAGCGTATTCAACATCGGGGCTATTCACCTTCTTATGTCTGGTTGCCAGGTTAAACGTAAAACATTCACCTTACGGCTGGTGGGTTTTATTACGCTCAACGTTAGTGTATTTTTATTCATAAATACTGCATGAATATTGATACTATCATGACCAGAGGTGTGTCAACAATGAAAAACAAATTACCGCCATTTATCGAGATTTACCGCGCTCTGATTGCCACACCTTCAATAAGCGCTACGGAAGAGGCACTCGATCAAAGCAATGCAGATTTAATCACTCTGCTGGCGGACTGGTTTAAAGATTTGGGCTTCAATGTGGAAGTGCAGCCTGTTCCAGGAACTCGCAACAAATTCAATATGCTGGCAAGTATCGGACAGGGGGCTGGCGGCTTGTTGCTGGCGGGGCATACCGATACGGTGCCATTTGATGACGGTCGCTGGACGCGCGATCCGTTTACACTGACGGAGCATGACGGCAAGCTTTACGGCTTAGGCACCGCCGACATGAAAGGCTTTTTTGCGTTTATCCTTGATGCGCTACGCGATATCGACGTCACGAAACTGAAAAAACCGCTCTACATTCTGGCGACTGCTGATGAAGAAACCAGTATGGCCGGAGCGCGTTATTTTGCCGAAACTACCGCCCTGCGCCCGGATTGCGCCATCATTGGCGAACCGACGTCACTACAACCGGTACGCGCACATAAAGGTCATATCTCTAACGCCATCCGTATTCAGGGCCAGTCGGGGCACTCCAGCGATCCAGCACGCGGAGTTAACGCTATCGAACTAATGCACGACGCCATCGGGCATATTTTGCAATTGCGCGATAACCTGAAAGAACGTTATCACTACGAAGCATTTACCGTGCCATACCCTACGCTCAACCTCGGGCATATTCACGGTGGCGACGCTTCTAACCGTATTTGCGCTTGCTGTGAGTTGCATATGGATATTCGTCCGCTGCCTGGCATGACACTCAATGAACTTAATGGTTTGCTCAACGATGCATTGGCTCCGGTGATCGAACGCTGGCCGGGTCGTCTGACGGTCGACGAGCTGCATCCGCCGATCCCTGGCTATGAATGCCCACCGAATCATCAACTGGTTGAAGTGGTTGAGAAATTGCTCGGAGCAAAAACCGAAGTGGTGAATTACTGTACCGAAGCGCCGTTTATTCAAACGTTATGCCCGACGCTGGTGCTCGGTCCGGGTTCCATCAATCAAGCTCATCAGCCTGATGAATATCTGGAGACGCGGTTTATTAAACCCACCCGTGAGTTGATTATCCAGGTAATTCACCATTTTTGCTGGCATTAAAACGTAGGCCGGATAAGGCGCTCGCGCCGCATCCGGCACCGTTGCCAAACTCCGGTGCCGCAATAATGTCGGATGCGATGCTTGCGCATCTTATCCGACCTACACCTTTGGTGTTATGTATGGCGATTTTTTAACATTTCCATAAGTTACGCTTATTTAAAGCGTCGTGAATTTAATGGCGTAAATTCCTGCTATTTATTCGTTTGCTGAAGCGATTTCGCAGCATTTGACGTCACCGCTTTTACGTGGCTTTATAAAAGACGACGAAAAGCAAAGCCCGAGCATATTCGCGCCAATGCGACGTGAAGGATACAGGGCTATCAAACGATAAGATGGGGTGTCTGGGGTAATATGAACGAACAATATTCCGCATTGCGTAGTAATGTCAGTATGCTCGGCAAAGTGCTGGGAGAAACCATCAAGGATGCGTTGGGAGAACACATTCTTGAACGCGTAGAAACTATCCGTAAGTTGTCCAAATCTTCACGCGCTGGCAATGATGCTAACCGCCAGGAGTTACTCACCACCTTACAAAATTTGTCGAACGACGAGCTGCTGCCCGTTGCGCGTGCGTTTAGTCAGTTCCTGAACCTGGCCAACACCGCCGAGCAATACCACAGCATTTCGCCGAAAGGCGAAGCTGCCAGCAACCCGGAAGTGATCGCCCGCACCCTGCGTAAACTGAAAAACCAGCCGGAACTGAGCGAAGACACCATCAAAAAAGCAGTGGAATCGCTGTCGCTGGAACTGGTCCTCACGGCTCACCCTACCGAAATTACCCGTCGTACACTGATCCACAAAATGGTGGAAGTGAACGCCTGCTTAAAACAGCTCGATAACAAAGATATCGCTGACTACGAACACAACCAGCTGATGCGTCGCCTGCGCCAGTTAATCGCCCAGTCATGGCATACCGATGAAATCCGTAAGCTGCGTCCAAGCCCGGTAGATGAAGCCAAATGGGGCTTTGCCGTAGTGGAAAACAGCCTGTGGCAAGGCGTACCAAATTACCTGCGCGAACTGAACGAACAACTGGAAGAGAACCTCGGCTACAAACTGCCCGTCGAATTTGTTCCGGTCCGTTTTACTTCGTGGATGGGCGGCGACCGCGACGGCAACCCGAACGTCACTGCCGATATCACCCGCCACGTCCTGCTACTCAGCCGCTGGAAAGCCACCGATTTGTTCCTGAAAGATATTCAGGTGCTGGTTTCTGAACTGTCGATGGTTGAAGCGCCCCCTGAACTGCTGGCGCTGGTTGGCGAAGAAGGTGCCGCAGAACCGTATCGCTATCTGATGAAAAACCTGCGTTCTCGCCTGATGGCGACACAGGCATGGCTGGAAGCGCGCCTGAAAGGCGAAGAACTGCCAAAACCAGAAGGCCTGCTGACACAAAACGAAGAACTGTGGGAACCGCTCTACGCTTGCTACCAGTCACTTCAGGCGTGTGGCATGGGTATTATCGCCAACGGCGATCTGCTCGACACCCTGCGCCGCGTGAAATGTTTCGGCGTACCGCTGGTCCGTATTGATATCCGTCAGGAGAGCACCCGCCATACCGAAGCGCTGGGCGAGCTGACCCGCTACCTCGGTATCGGCGACTACAAAAGCTGGTCAGAGGCCGACAAACAGGCGTTCCTGATCCGCGAACTGAACTCCAAACGTCCGCTTCTGCCGCGCAACTGGCAACCAAGCGCCGAAACGCGCGAAGTGCTCGATACCTGCCAGGTGATTGCCGAAGCGCCGCAAGGCTCCATTGCCGCCTACGTGATCTCGATGGCGAAAACGCCGTCCGACGTACTGGCTGTCCACCTGCTGCTGAAAGAAGCGGGTATCGGGTTTGCGATGCCGGTTGCTCCGCTGTTTGAAACCCTCGATGACCTGAACAACGCCAACGATGTCATGACCCAGCTGCTCAATATCGACTGGTATCGCGGCCTGATTCAGGGCAAACAGATGGTGATGATTGGCTATTCCGACTCAGCAAAAGATGCGGGCGTGATGGCAGCGTCCTGGGCGCAATATCAGGCACAGGATGCATTAATCAGAACCTGCGAAAAAGCGGGTATTGAGCTGACGTTGTTCCACGGTCGCGGCGGTTCCATTGGTCGCGGCGGTGCACCTGCCCATGCGGCACTGCTGTCACAACCGCCAGGAAGCCTGAAAGGCGGCCTGCGCGTAACCGAACAGGGCGAGATGATCCGCTTTAAATATGGTCTGCCAGAAATCACCGTCAGCAGCCTGTCGCTTTATACCGGGGCGATTCTGGAAGCCAACCTGCTGCCACCGCCGGAGCCGAAAGAGAGCTGGCGTCGCATTATGGATGAACTGTCAGTCATCTCCTGCGATGTCTACCGCGGCTACGTACGTGAAAACAAAGATTTTGTGCCTTACTTGCGCTCCGCTACGCCGGAACAAGAACTGGGCAAACTGCCGTTGGGTTCACGTCCGGCGAAACGTCGCCCAACCGGCGGCGTCGAGTCACTACGCGCCATTCCGTGGATCTTCGCCTGGACGCAAAACCGTCTGATGCTCCCCGCCTGGCTGGGTGCAGGTACGGCGCTGCAAAAAGTGGTCGAAGACGGCAAACAGAGCGAGCTGGAGGCTATGTGCCGCGATTGGCCATTCTTCTCGACGCGTCTCGGCATGCTGGAGATGGTCTTCGCCAAAGCAGACCTGTGGCTGGCGGAATACTATGACCAACGCCTGGTAGACAAAGCACTGTGGCCGTTAGGTAAAGAGTTACGCAATCTGCAAGAAGAAGACATCAAAGTGGTGCTGGCGATTGCCAACGATTCCCATCTGATGGCCGATCTGCCGTGGATTGCAGAGTCTATTCAGCTACGGAATATTTACACCGACCCGCTGAACGTATTGCAGGCCGAGTTGCTGCACCGCTCCCGCCAGGCAGAAAAAGAAGGCCAGGAACCGGATCCTCGCGTCGAACAAGCGTTAATGGTCACTATTGCCGGGATTGCGGCAGGTATGCGTAATACCGGCTAATCTTCCTCTTCTGCAAACCCTCGTGCTTTTGCGCGAGGGTTTTCTGAAATACTTCTGTTCTAACACCCTCGTTTTCAATATATTTCTGTCTGCATTTTATTCAAATTCTGAATATACCTTCAGATATCCTTAAGGAATTGTCGTTACATTCGGCGATATTTTTTTCAAGACAGGTTCTTACTATGCATTCCACAGAAGTCCAGGCTAAACCCCTTTTTAGCTGGAAAGCCCTGGGTTGGGCACTGCTCTACTTTTGGTTTTTCTCTACTCTGCTACAGGCCATTATTTACATCAGTGGTTATAGTGGCACCAACGGCATTCGCGACTCGCTGTTATTCAGCTCGCTGTGGTTGATCCCGGTATTCCTCTTTCCGAAGCGGATTAAAATTATTGCCGCAGTAATCGGCGTGGTGCTATGGGCGGCCTCTCTGGCGGCGCTATGCTACTACGTCATCTACGGGCAGGAGTTCTCGCAGAGCGTTCTGTTTGTGATGTTCGAAACCAACACCAACGAAGCCAGCGAGTATTTAAGCCAGTATTTCAGCCTGAAAATTGTGCTTATCGCGCTGGCCTATACGGCGGTGGCAGTTCTGCTGTGGACACGCCTGCGCCCGGTCTATATTCCAAAGCCGTGGCGTTATGTTGTCTCTTTTGCCCTGCTTTATGGCTTGATTCTGCATCCGATCGCCATGAATACGTTTATCAAAAACAAGCCGTTTGAGAAAACGTTGGATAACCTGGCCTCGCGTATGGAGCCTGCCGCACCGTGGCAATTCCTGACCGGCTATTATCAGTATCGTCAGCAACTAAACTCGCTAACAAAGTTACTGAATGAAAATAATGCCTTGCCGCCACTGGCTAATTTCAAAGATGAATCGGGTAACGAACCGCGCACTTTAGTGCTGGTGATTGGCGAGTCGACCCAGCGCGGACGCATGAGTCTGTACGGTTATCCGCGTGAAACCACGCCGGAGCTGGATGCGCTGCATAAAACCGATCCGAATCTGACCGTGTTTAATAACGTAGTTACGTCTCGTCCGTACACCATTGAAATCCTGCAACAGGCGCTGACCTTTGCCAATGAAAAGAACCCGGATCTGTATCTGACGCAGCCGTCGCTGATGAACATGATGAAACAGGCGGGTTATAAAACCTTCTGGATCACCAACCAGCAGACGATGACCGCCCGCAATACCATGCTGACGGTATTTTCGCGCCAGACCGACAAGCAGTACTACATGAACCAGCAACGTACGCAGAGTGCGCGTGAATACGACACCAACGTGCTGAAGCCGTTCCAGGATGTGCTGAATGACCCTGCGCCGAAGAAACTGATCATCGTTCATCTGCTGGGTACGCATATCAAATACAAATACCGCTACCCGGAAAATCAGGGCAAGTTTGATGGCAATACCGATCATGTTCCGCCAGGATTAAGCGCAGAAGAGCTGGAATCATATAACGATTATGACAACGCTAACTTGTATAACGATCATGTGGTTGCCAGCCTGATTAAAGACTTTAAAGCGGCAGACCCGAACGGATTCCTGGTTTACTTCTCTGACCACGGTGAAGAGGTTTACGACACGCCGCCGCACAAAACTCAGGGGCGTAACGAAGACAACCCGACGCGCCACATGTACACCATTCCGTTCCTGCTGTGGACGTCGGAAAAATGGCAAGCGACTCATCCCCGTGATTTCTCACAGGATGTCGATCGTAAATACAGCCTGGCGGAACTGATCCACACCTGGTCAGATTTGGCGGGCTTATCTTACGACGGTTACGATCCAACCCGTTCAGTGGTGAATCCGCAGTTCAAAGAAACTACCCGCTGGATTGGTAACCCGTACAAGAAAAACGCGCTGATCGATTACGACACTCTGCCGTATGGCGACCAGGTAGGTAATCAGTAATTATCAGCCAGGCGCTATTTGCCGGATGCGACGCTTGACGCGTCTTATCCGGCCTACAGATCGCGGCGGTAGGCTGGATAAGGCGTTTACGCCACATCCGGCAATACAACTGCCGCAATGTTTACATCGAACTCCCCTCAGGCCACACTTTTCAGGTGGCCTTTTTTAATAATGCCAGTTACTGTTTTCCCGTCTACATACCTAAGGGAATAACATGTATCACGACATCAGCTATCTGCTCTCCCGCCTGATCAACGGCCCGCTGTCCCTGCGCCAGATTTACTTTGCCAGCAGTAACGGCCCGGTGCCCGATCTTGCGTATCAGGTCGATTTTCCACGGCTGGAAATTGTGCTGGAAGGTGAGTTTGTTGATACCGGCGCTGGAGCAACGTTAGTTCCCGGCGATGTGCTGTACGTTGCCGCTGGTGGCTGGAATTTCCCACAATGGAAAACACCCACTACCACCTTTAGCGTGCTGTTTGGCAAACAGCAACTCGGCTTCAGCGTCGTGCAATGGGATGGCAAACAATATCAAAATCTGGCGAAGCAACACGTCGCCCGACGCGGCCCACGTATAGGTTCTTTTCTGCTACAAACGCTCAATGAAATGCAAATGCAGCCGCAGGAGCAGCAAACGGCAAGGCTTATCGTAGCCAGCCTGCTTAGCCACTGCCGCGATTTGCTCGGCAGCCAAATCCAGACCGCCTCACGCAGCCAGGCACTATTTGAAGCTATTCGCGATTATATCGACGAACGCTATGCCTCCGCGCTTACCCGCGAATCTGTCGCACAGGCATTCTATATTTCACCAAACTATCTCTCGCACCTGTTTCAAAAAACGGGGGCCATTGGTTTTAACGAATACCTGAATCACACGCGACTGGAGCACGCTAAGACGTTATTGAAAGGCTATGACCTGAAGGTAAAAGAAGTGGCGCACGCCTGCGGCTTTGTCGACAGCAACTACTTCTGCCGTCTGTTTCGTAAAAACACCGAACGCTCGCCGTCGGAATATCGCCGACAGTACCACAGCCAACTGACAGAAAAACCGACTACTCCAGAATAAGATGGGTTTGCTGCGGCGCAGAAAGCACTTTGCGCACCGCGCTCATTACCCGCTGCGGCTCACGCAGGAATGCGTAGATGCTGCATTGCACATAGCGGCAATGTTCAAATCGCTCGGCACCGGCAAGCTCGATATCCGTAATCAACAGAGCAACATCCGCCCGACGGATATCCTCGTCCGCTAAACGATTCTCCGTTCCCAGCGCGCCCTGAGTTTCAATGCTGACGCCCCACTTCTCTAACTGGCACAACTTTTCCAGCCGTTCCGCCGCCATATAAGTATGCGCCACGCCGCTTACGCAGGCGGTTACTGCCACCAGGTATGCCATTTTAACCTCCCACGGTAACCTGAAATCCGGCCCGTTCTGCCATTTCGCGCATCGTTGCCACATCGGCTGATGACGGCGCAGCAACATCCTTCATCGACCATGTTTTCCCCAGCAGGCGGTATTTCGGCTCGCCGTACTGATGAAACGGCAACAGATGGATCTGCCTGATATTCAGCGGGATCAGCACGTCCAGCGCCTGCTGCATATTCTCCCGGCTGAGTGTGAAACCGGGGATCAGCGGCAAACGCGGGATCACGTTGACACCCTCACTCACCAGCAAACGCAGGTTCTCCAGTACGCGTGGCAGGTTCATCTTCACCACATCCCGCGCCTGAGTCGCGTCCATAATTTTTAAATCGAACAACACTTCATCGCACAATTTCGCCAGCGGTAACAGCTTGCTGGCTGGTGCGTCTCCGGCAGTTTCAATGGCACATGAGACACCCCACAGCCGCAGTCGCTGTAAAAAACGGGTAGCAAACTCCGCCTGCATTAACACTTCGCCGCCAGAAAGCGTGACGCCGCCGCCGGACGTGCGAAAAAAAATGTCATCTTTCATCACTTCCCGTTCCAGAGCGTCAAGGCTGATATCGCGACCAATCCGTTCAAACGCCCCGGAGGGGCATTCATCCGCATCACGCAAACATTTCGCACAGTGCAGACATTTCGCCTCTCTGCGTACCGTCTGGATTTTGCCGGAGATCGACTCCGGATTAGCACACCACGGGCAAAGATGCGGACAGCCTTTAAAAAAGACCACCGTACGAATGCCCTCGCCGTCATTCAGTGAATAACGCTGAATGTTGAAAATGCGCGCCACATCATTGAGGCGCGTTTCCACAACGTTACAGCTGATGCGCTGTCCGGCGGATGATGTCATCCTGGATCTCCTTCGACAGTTCGACAAAGAAGGCGCTGTATCCGGCAACGCGCACCACCAGCCCGGCATAATCTTGTGGGCGCTGTTGCGCTTCCCACAACGTGTCGGCGTTCACCACGTTAAACTGAATATGCTGCAACTTAAGCTGGGTAAACGCCCGTAAGAAGTCGGCCAGTTTGCGTAATCCCGCTTCACCTTCCAGGGTCGCCGGAGTGAATTTCACGTTCAGCAACGTACCGTTAGACAGCAGCGTATTATCGAGCTTACTGACTGACTTCAGTACCGCTGTTGGCCCTTGTTCGTCCTGGCCCAGCATAGGTGACAAGCCGCCGTCTGCCAGCTGTTCTCCGGCAAAACGACCGTCTGGCGTCGCGCCAACCACCGATCCCAACGGGACGTGAGCAGAAACGGTATACGATCCCGGCGTGAAGTAACCACCGCGCGGGTTCTGGTATTTTTCCACTTCTTTGCAGTAGTGGCGCAACAGTTCGGCGCTAATGTTATCCACCTCGTCGATATCGTTACCATATTTCTCAAAGCGGTTAATTAAGCGAGCGCGGACTTTTTCGCCTTCTGGCGTTGCAAAGTTGGCTTTTAATACCGACAGCAATTCGTCAAAACTTAAACGCTGTTGCTCAAAAACCATCCCTTTCAACGCATGGAGAGAATCGCTCAGGTTGGCGATACCGATCCCCTGTACGCCGGAGAAGTTATAACGCGCGCCGCCATCGGTAATATCGCGACCTTTTTCCAGACAATCGCTGATAAAAGACGAGAGCAGCGGTACAGGTGCCCAGTCGCGATGGCCGATATCACAAATATTGCTGCCCTCAACCATCAGGGTGATGTAGTGGCTGATCTTGGCGCGGATCTGCTCCAGTAAACCTTCATAAGTCAGCGCAGCATTGCCTTCATTTTCATGCAGGCAGATTTCCATCACTTTCAGCAGATTAAACATCGCGATGTCATGCAAGCCGTAGGTTCTGCCGGGAATAGATAATTCCACACAGCCCACTACGGAATAGTCGCGCGCATCTTCCAGCGAAACGCCACGGTTGAGGAACGCTGGTACCACCACTTCATCGTTAAAGATTTGCGGAATACCGGTGCCGAGGCGAATGGTTTCGGCGGTTTTCATCAGGAATGGCGTGTCGATCAAGGCGTTAGTGCGCACGCCGAGGTTCGGTTGCGGTAATTGCACGCTTTGATAGGCGTCAAGGCAAAGGAACGAAAGCACGTTCACCGCGCTACGTCCGTTCTCGGTTAACCCGCCGAGCAGTGCGGTATAGCCGGTCGGGAAACCTGCGAAATAACGCGCGCTGCTGGTGGAGCGCAACAGCACGATGTCGTTGCATTTCACCCATAAAGATTCGAGCAGTTCTTTCAGGAACGCCGGATCTTCGCCCTGGGTTAAAGATGCCTGATAGAACGGCAACATATACTGGTCGAAGCGCCCTAAAGACAGCGAACTGGCGTTGGATTCGTATTGCAGAATGATGTTCATGTACCAGAATAACTGGCACGCCTGCCAGAACGTCTGCGGCTTATGTTCGGCGTTATGGCGAGAGATCTCCGCAATAGTCAGCAGTTCTTCGCGACGCTGGGCATCTGTGCAGTTTGCCGCCATCGTTTCCGCCAGTACAGCGTAACGCAAAATGTGTTTCTGCGAGGCTTCCAGCAGTAACAGCGCTGCCTGATAAAAGTGATTCTCCGGCTGTTGCTGACAATGTTGCTGCATCTGTGCCACCAACTCCCCCAGCCCGTGATTCAACAGGCGTGGGTAATCAATAATAATGTGCCCCTGGCCTTTATCCGTCTGGTTAATGCTGAAAATCTGCGTGCTGGTCGCGGCTTTTACTTCATCCGTCATCTGCCCGTTGATGAAATCTTTCATCGAACGTTTTTCCCAGTACGGGAACAACTCTTCACGATAGATACGTTTATCTTCTTCGCTGATAGCAAAGCGGTCCTGCGGACGCGTCGGGAATTGATCCAGCTCTTTCAGCAGCCAGTAAGGGTCCATTTCCGGCGACATAATCCCGGCGCGCGGTTTTACGGTGCGGTTACCGGCAATCAGTTCTTCATCACGAATCGAAATTTCAACATGTTCAAGGATATACGCTGTTGCTTTCGCCCGGCGCAATATCACCGGTTCGCCTTCGGTTTGCCGATGGCTGGCGGTATAAAGCAGCGCCCGCTCCAGCGAGATTTCACGGGTATTGGCAAACAGTGCAGTTTTGAGGCGAGAGATACGATTCGTCATGAGGAACTCCT
Organism: Shigella sp. FC1567; assembly: GCF_001743015.1. Classification (NCBI taxonomy): domain Bacteria; kingdom Pseudomonadati; phylum Pseudomonadota; class Gammaproteobacteria; order Enterobacterales; family Enterobacteriaceae; genus Shigella; species Shigella sp. FC1567. The sequence goes on along the minus strand of NZ_MIIV01000044.1, from coordinate 18,669 downwards.
GTGGGAAAGCGAACCCGCCCTTGCGAGCGGGAGAAGAACTTAAGCGGTTTGCGCCAGGTGAGCTTCAATTTTGCTCATAATGGCGTCAGCACGTTTTACTGCATCGCTGATGTTGACGCGCACGATGGTCTTGCCAGCAAAACGCTCTTCAAACTTGATGCCGATATCTTTGGTCAGAATCACCATATCAGCGCTCGCCACATCTTCCGCAGTCAGTTCATTTTCCAGACCAATTGACCCCTGGGTTTCTACTTTCACTTCCCAGCCTTTCGCTTTCGCGGCACTTTCCCGCGCCTCTGCTGCCATATAGGTATGGGCAACACCTGAAGGACATGCGGTTACTGCAATAATTTTCGTCATGGCTCGTTCCTCAATTAATTAATTTCAAAATCCAAATCCAGGTCTCTTCTTTTTCATCAGTCGAAGACCCATTTTTACGCGCCAGACTTTTCAGCACGTTCACACAAACAGCCGTCACCACTGCTCCGACAGCCACTGCTGCGATATAACCCAGCTTGCCTTCAACCACCGGCAGCACAATCAGACCACCCCAGCCTGCATAGCACTGCGCACCGACCAGCGCCGCAGTTACTGCACCACAAACTGAACCGACCATGATGGAAGGAATGACACGCAGCGGATCGGCAGCGGCGAAAGGAATCGCCCCTTCAGTAACGCCAACACAGCCCATCACCAGTGCCGCTTTGCCGGTTTCGCGCTCTTCTGCGGAGAAATTTTTACGACCAATCAGCGTCGCCAGCCCCATCCCCAGCGGCGGGATACAAATACCCACGGCAGCGATGACCACCACGGTATAAACACCCTGAGCAACGCAAATCAGCATGAAGGCATAGGCTACTTTGTTAACCGGACCGCCCATATCGAACGCCAGCATCAGACCCATGATCACCGCCAGCATAACAATGCTGCCCTGCTGCATCCCCTGAAGCCACTGAGTCAGGCTGTTGGTCAACGCCCCTACAGGCTCGCCCAAGCCCCACATCATGATGCCTGCGGTAATCAGTGTGCCGACGATAGGAATAATGAAGATAGGCATCACCGAGCGCAGAACTTTATGCACCGGAATTTTCTTCAGGTAATGCACCACGATGCCGCCGATAATCCCGGCGATCAGTGCACCAAAGAAGCCCGCACCAAAGCTGTTACCAACCCAGGCACCGATAGCGCACGGAGCCAGCGCAGAACGCTCTGCAATGGAGTAACCAATGTAAGCGGCGAGGAAAGGCACCATCAGCGTCAAACCTGCAACGCCGATATCAAACAGTTTTTTCAAATTCGGATCGGCTACGGCATCCGGCACTGCGCCTTTGCCATACAACATGACGGAAACCGCCAGCAAAATACCGCCCGATACCACGAAGGGAATCATGTGTGAAACGCCCGTCATTAAATGACGACGGGTATTTTTCAGGATCTGCACCAACTCATTCATAAGCTGCTCCCGGGCTTGCGAAAGCCCATGTCCATATTTTTGATGGAGGAAACAATAGGCAATCGCAGGCGGAGCAAACAGTGGATAAAAAGGCCATTTACTGGACTTTTGTAATATCAGTACAAAAATGCGATCCGCCTCATAACTTGCGATAAACCGGAAGCATGCCGCAAAACGGCGTCTTGTGAGACGCGTCGCAAATTGACGGTTACATTACATTTGTCCAGCTTTTGGCAGATTTGTCACATGGCAGGCCGTTGCCGTGCGCTCTTATCCTGTAAACAGAAAACCGTACCGGGAGAGAGGCAATGGCCCTGATTGTGGAATTTATTTGTGAGCTACCTAACGGCGTACATGCGCGTCCGGCAAGCCACGTTGAAACGCTGTGTAATACTTTTTCATCACAAATTGAGTGGCATAACCTGCGCACTGACCGCAAGGGCAACGCCAAAAGCGCCCTTGCGCTGATTGGCACCGATACGCTGGCGGGCGATAACTGCCAGTTACTGATTTCCGGGGCCGACGAACAGGAAGCGCACCAGCGTTTAAGCCAATGGCTGCGCGATGAATTCCCCCACTGCGATGCGCCGCTGGCGGAAGTTAAATCTGACGAACTGGAACCACTGCCGGTTTCACTGACCAATCTGAATCCGCAAATTATCCGCGCCCGCACCGTGTGCAGCGGTAGTGCAGGCGGCATTCTGACGCCGATCTCTTCTTTAGATCTCAATGCGCTGAGTAATCTTCCCGCAGCCAAAGACGTTGACGCCGAGCAATCCGCACTGGAAAATGGCCTGACGCTGGTACTGAAAAACATTGAGTTTCGTCTGCTGGATAGCGACGGTGCTACCAGCGCGATACTGGAAGCTCACCGATCCCTGGCTGGCGATACATCTTTACGTCAGCACTTACTGACAGGCGTCAGCGAGGGATTAAGCTGTGCCGAAGCGATTGTCGCCAGTGCGAATCACTTTTGCGAAGAGTTCGCCCGTTCCAGCAGCAGCTACCTGCAAGAACGTGCCCTGGACGTACGCGACGTCTGCTTCCAGTTACTCCAGCAAATCTACGGTGAGCAACGCTTCCCGGCACCGGGCAAACTGACGCAGCCCGCCATTTGTATGGCTGATGAACTGACTCCCAGCCAGTTCCTCGAACTGGATAAAAATCACCTCAAAGGTCTGTTACTGAAAAGTGGCGGCACCACCTCACATACCGTAATTCTTGCCCGTTCGTTCAACATTCCGACACTGGTTGGTGTAGATATTGATGCCCTTACTCCGTGGCAGCATCAAACGATTTATATCGACGGCAACGCCGGGGCGATTGTGGTTGAGCCAGGGGAAGCCGTGGCCCGTTATTATCAGCAAGAAGCCCGCGTACAGGACGCCCTTCGTGAGCAACAGCGTGTCTGGCTGACCCAACAAGCCCGTACCGCTGACGGTATCCGCATTGAAATTGCCGCTAACATCGCTCACTCCGTGGAAGCGCAGGCCGCATTCGGCAATGGTGCGGAAGGCGTTGGTTTGTTCCGCACTGAAATGCTCTATATGGATCGCACCAGTGCACCGGGCGAAAGCGAGCTGTACAACATTTTTTGTCAGGCGCTGGAGTCTGCCAACGGACGCAGCATTATTGTGCGCACTATGGACATTGGCGGCGACAAACCCGTTGATTATCTGAACATTCCGGCAGAAGCTAACCCGTTCCTCGGTTATCGCGCTGTGCGTATTTATGAAGAATACGCCTCGCTGTTCACCACACAACTACGGTCGATCCTGCGCGCCTCCGCTCACGGCAGCCTGAAAATCATGATCCCGATGATCTCCTCAATGGAAGAGATCTTATGGGTGAAAGAAAAACTGGCGGAAGCCAAACAGCAACTGCGTAACGAACACATTCCGTTTGATGAGAAGATCCAGCTTGGCATTATGCTGGAAGTACCGTCGGTGATGTTCATCATCGATCAATGCTGCGAAGAGATTGATTTCTTTAGTATTGGTAGTAATGACCTGACGCAATATCTGCTGGCAGTGGATCGCGATAACGCTAAGGTTACTCGTCACTACAACAGCCTGAATCCGGCATTCTTGCGGGCGCTCGATTACGCCGTGCAGGCGGTGCATCGCCAGGGCAAATGGATTGGTCTGTGCGGTGAGCTGGGAGCGAAAGGTTCCGTGCTGCCGTTGCTGGTCGGCTTAGGGCTGGATGAACTCAGCATGAGCGCACCATCAATTCCGGCGGCGAAAGCGCGGATGACGCAACTTGATAGCCGTGAGTGCCGCAAGTTGCTCAACCAGGCAATGGCCTGCCGTACTTCGCTGGAAGTGGAACACCTGCTGGCGCAATTCCGCATGACCCAACAGGACGCACCGCTGGTCACCGCCGAGTGCATCACGCTGGAAAGTGACTGGCGCAGCAAAGAAGAAGTGCTCAAAGGCATGACCGATAACCTGCTGCTGGCGGGCCGCTGCCGCTATCCGCGTAAACTGGAAGCCGACTTATGGGCGCGCGAGGCCGTTTTCTCTACCGGTCTGGGCTTTAGTTTTGCCATTCCACACAGCAAATCAGAACACATTGAGCAATCCACCATCAGCGTGGCGCGTCTGCAAGCGCCGGTGCGCTGGGGCGATGATGAAGCGCAATTCATCATTATGTTAACCCTGAACAAACACGCTGCGGGCGATCAGCACATGCGCATTTTCTCTCGCCTCGCTCGCCGCATCATGCACGAAGAATTCCGTAACGCGCTGGTTAACGCCGCCTCTGCCGACGCTATCGCCAGCCTGCTGCAACATGAACTGGAACTGTAAAAGGAAACATCATGGAACTGTATCTGGACACCGCTAACGTCGCAGAAGTCGAACGTCTGGCACGCATATTCCCCATTGCCGGGGTGACAACTAACCCGAGCATTATCGCTGCCAGCAAGGAGTCCATCTGGGAAGTTCTGCCGCGTCTGCAAAAAGCGATTGGTGATGAGGGCATTCTGTTTGCTCAGACTATGAGTCGTGACGCGCAGGGTATGGTGGAAGAAGCGAAGCGCCTGCGCGACGCCATTCCGGGCATTGTGGTGAAAATCCCGGTGACTTCCGAAGGTCTGGCCGCCATTAAGATGCTGAAAAAAGAGGGTATTACTACGCTTGGCACCGCAGTGTACAGTGCTGCACAAGGGTTACTGGCCGCGCTGGCAGGGGCAAAATACGTTGCTCCGTATGTTAACCGCGTAGATGCCCAGGGCGGGGACGGCATTCGTACGGTTCAGGAGCTGCAAGCGCTGTTAGAAATGCACGCACCAGAAAGCATGGTGCTGGCGGCCAGCTTTAAAACGCCGCGTCAGGCGCTGGACTGTTTACTGGCAGGATGTGAATCCATCACCCTGCCCTTAGATGTAGCGCAACAAATGCTCAACACCCCTGCGGTAGAGTCAGCTATAGAGAAGTTCGAACACGACTGGAATGCCGCATTTGGCACTACTCATCTCTAAAGGAGCAATTATGGACCGCATTATTCAATCACCGGGTAAATACATCCAGGGCGCTGATGTGATTAATCGTCTGGGCGAATACCTGAAGCCGCTGGCAGAACGCTGGTTAGTGGTGGGTGACAAATTTGTTTTAGGTTTTGCTCAATCCACTGTCGAGAAAAGCTTTAAAGATGCTGGACTGGTAGTAGAAATTGCGCCGTTTGGCGGTGAATGTTCGCAAAATGAGATCGATCGTCTGCGTGGCATCGCGGAGACTGCGCAGTGTGGCGCAATTCTCGGTATCGGTGGCGGAAAAACCCTCGATACTGCCAAAGCACTGGCACATTTCATGGGTGTTCCGGTAGCGATCGCACCGACTATCGCCTCTACCGATGCACCGTGCAGCGCATTGTCTGTTATCTACACCGATGAGGGTGAGTTTGACCGCTATCTACTGTTGCCAAATAACCCGAATATGGTCATTGTCGACACCAAAATCGTCGCTGGCGCTCCTGCACGTCTGTTAGCGGCGGGTATCGGCGATGCGCTGGCAACCTGGTTTGAAGCACGCGCCTGTTCCCGTAGCGGCGCTACCACTATGGCGGGCGGCAAGTGCACCCAGGCGGCGCTGGCACTGGCAGAACTGTGCTACAACACTCTGCTGGAAGAAGGCGAAAAAGCGATGCTTGCCGCCGAACAGCATGTAGTAACCCCTGCGCTGGAACGCGTGATTGAAGCGAACACCTATTTAAGCGGTGTTGGTTTTGAAAGCGGCGGACTGGCGGCGGCTCATGCGGTGCATAACGGCCTGACCGCTATCCCGGACGCGCATCACTATTATCACGGTGAAAAAGTGGCATTCGGTACGCTGACGCAGCTGGTACTGGAAAACGCGCCGGTTGAGGAAATCGAAACCGTAGCTGCATTTAGCCATGCGGTAGGTTTGCCAATAACTCTCGCTCAACTGGATATTAAAGAAGATGTCCCGGCGAAAATGCGAATTGTGGCAGAAGCGGCATGTGCAGAAGGTGAAACCATCCACAACATGCCTGGCGGCGCGACGCCAGATCAGGTTTACGCCACTCTGCTGGTAGCCGACCAGTACGGTCAGCGTTTCCTGCAAGAGTGGGAATAACCTACTCCAAACTCCCGGCTTGTCCGGGAGTTTGAACGCAAAATTGCCTGATGCGCTACGCTTATCAGGCCTACGCAATCTCTGCAATATATTGAATTTGCGTGCTTTTTAGGCCAGATAAGGCGTTCACGCCGCATCCGGCACTCTGTGCCAGTAATCTGAAACTCCTACGTTGTTCAGGAGTTTTTTATCCGCTTCTGGACATTTTCTCTACAGAACAATCGTTAGCCCGGAAGGTCGAATCTGTGACTCTTATTTTCACGGACGAACCAGATGAAAGCTTCACTGGCGCTGCTCAGCCTGCTAACGGCATTTACCAGCCACTCCTTAAAATCTCCCGCCGTTCCACCAACCGTGGTACAAATCCAGGCCAATACCAACCTTGCCATCGCAGACGGTGCCAGACAGCAAATCGGCAACACGCTATTTTACGATCCGGCGTATGTGCGGCTTACCTATCCTGGCGGTGATGTCCCGCAAGAACGCGGTGTATGTTCCGATGTGGTGATCCGTGCATTGCGCAGCCAGAAGGTCGATTTGCAGAAACTGGTTCACGAAGATATGGCGAAGAATTTTGCCGAGTACCCGCAAAAATGGAAGTTAAAGCGCCCGGACAGCAACATCGATCACCGTCGGGTGCCTAATCTGGAAACCTGGTTTAGCCGCCACAACAAAACACGCCCCATCAGTAAAAATGCCGGTGACTATCAAGCGGGCGATATTGTCTCCTGGCGATTAGATAACGGGCTGGCGCATATTGGGGTGGTGTCAGATGGCTTCGCCCGCGACGGTACGCCACTGGTGATACATAACATTGGCGCAGGCGCGCAGGAAGAAGATGTGCTGTTTAGCTGGCGGATGGTGGGGCATTATCGTTATTTTGTTAAATAAGCGATCGCCCCACATGAAGAAAAAATTCAGATGCTTTTTACACTGACAGCTTCTTTTTTCTTACGGCTCACCAGCGCCAGTGCCAGCACAATCAGCACAATACCGCTACCTTCAACGGCCCCCGGATTCTCACCGAGCAGCCACCAGGAAAAGAGTACGCCGCAAACGGGAACGGCCAGCGTGCTTAAGCTGGCAATACTGGCAGGCAAGTTTTTCAATACAAACAACCATAAGCTCCACGCCAGCGCCGTCGCCAGAATCGCACTGTAGGCCAGCGCCCAGAACACGGTGGGCTGCCAGTCAATTTCACGTTGCGGCACCAGTAAAGCGACCACACTCATCACCAGCGCCGCATAGAGCATCTGCCAGGATGTTAACGATAATAAATCCACGCGCGGATGACGGGTGTATAGGCGTTTAGCAACAATCGCGCTCGCCCCCCAACTAACACCGGAGAGGATTGCCAGCATGGCACTTTTCATCGAAGAGAAATCGAGTTGCCACGGCTGCAACACCAAAAATAAGCCGAAAGCGGCAATCAGAATCGCGAAATATTGCCCACGTCGCAGGCGTTCACCGAGAAACAACGCGGCGAAAATCACCACCCAGAACGGCATGGTATAGCTCAGGATCGCCACCTTCCCCGCACCTCCGCTGACCAACGCCCACTGCGCCAGACCAACCATCCCGCAGGTTTGTAACAGGGCAATGGCTAAGGTGTATTTAAACGGCGTCGGGTGCATTCCGCGACCACGTAATAAAAGGACGATGAATAAAACGAGAGCGCCGAAAATGCAGCGTAAGGCGGTAAAGTCGAAGGCACCGATGTAACTGGTGACTTGCTTCATGAAAATCCAGCTATAACTCCAGATAAGTGTGAGCACAACCAGGCCACTGATTGCCAGTGGGTTGCTCTTTCCTGCGGCAGACATGAGAGATCCAGTGTGTAGTTTTCCTGTGGACACTATACGCCGGTAAAGAAACTTCAGCGACTGCCTGAAAGACAGTCACTGAAGAAGGTCAGATTACAGCAGGTCGAAACGGTCGAGGTTCATCACTTTCACCCATGCCGCTACGAAGTCTTTAACAAACTTCTCGTGGGCATCGCTGCTGGCGTAAACTTCCGCTACCGCACGCAGGACAGAGTTAGAACCAAATACCAGATCCGCACGGCTGGCTGTGTATTTCACTTCGCCGGTTTCGCGGTCACGTCCTTCGAACAGCTCTTTCGATTCGTCAGTCGCTTTCCACTCGTAACGCATATCCAGCAAGTTCACGAAGAAGTCATTGCTCAATACGCCAACGCGGTCAGTGAAGACGCCGTTTTTGCTGCTATCGAAGTTGGCACCCAGTACACGCATCCCGCCCACCAGCGCAGTCATTTCCGGCGCGGTCAGCGTCAGTTGCTGTGCTTTGTCGATCAGCAGTGACTCGGTGGTGGAAACGTCCAGACGAGCGCGATAGTTACGGAAACCGTCAGCAATTGGCTCCAGCAGCTCAAACATCTCAATGTCAGTCTGATCCTGACGCGCATCAACGCGACCCGGCGCAAACGGTACATGAATGCTCAAACCTGCGGCGCTTGCGGCTTTCTCAACACCAACCACACCAGCCAGCACGATGATATCCGCCAGCGAGGCTTTACCAGACTCTTTCTGGATTTTCTCCAGAACAGGCAGAGCACGAACGGCTGCGGCGTTCACATCCCAGTCGCGCTGCGGCATTAATGCCAGACGCGCACCGTTGGCACCACCGCGTTTGTCGCCACCACGGAAGGTAGAAGCAGATGCCCAGGCCACCGATACCAGCTCACTAACAGACAGACCAGAATCCGCAATCGCGAATTTCAGATCGATAATGTCCTGCTCGGTCGGGTTGTAGATCGGCTGCGGCAGCGGATCTTGCCAGATCAGATCTTCTTTCGGCACTTCCGGCCCGATGTAGCGAGATTTCGGCCCCATATCCCTGTGCGTCAGTTTGAACCAGGCACGGGCAAAGGCTTCGTTGAACGCCTGCGGATCGTTGAGGAAACGACGAGAGATCTTCTCGAACTCAGGATCAAAACGCAGCGTCAGGTCGGTCACCAGCATTGTCGGTTTACGTTTCTTCGACGGATCGAACGGATCCGGGATAATTTCCGGTGCGTCTACCGCTTCGAACTGGATTGCTCCAGCCGGACTGCGGGTCTGTACCCACTCATATTTGAACAGGTTCTCGAAGAAATAGTTGCTCCACTGGGTCGGCGTCTGGGTCCAGACAACTTCCAGACCAGAGGTAATGGCATCTGCGCCAACGCCGCTGCCGTAAGTGCTCGCCCAGCCTAAACCTTGTTCTTCAATCGGTGCAGCTTCTGGATCAGGACCTACATTTGATGTCGGACCGGCACCGTGAGTTTTACCCAGCGTATGACCACCCGCAATCAGCGCCACGGTTTCTTCGTCGTTCATGCCCATGTTGCCGAAGGTCGCACGGATAGCTGCTGCCGCAGAAAGCGGTTCGCCGCTGTGATCCGGGCCTTCCGGGTTAACGTAAATCAGACCCATCTCGGTTGCACCCAGCGGTGCTTTCGCCAGCGCTTCCGGATGACGGTGAGTCAGCCAGGCTTTTTCATCACCCCAGTTAACATCCAGATCCGGTTCCCAGACGTCTTCACGACCGGCACCAAAACCGAAGGTACGGAAGCCGGAGTTTTCCAGCGCCACGTTACCTGCGAGGATAAACAGGTCGGCCCAGGAGATTTTCTGACCATATTTCTGTTTGATTGGCCACAACAGGCGACGCGCTTTATCAAGGCTTACGTTATCCGGCCAGGAGTTCAGCGGTGCAAAACGTTGCTGACCACGACCCGCGCCGCCGCGTCCATCGATTGAACGGTAAGTACCTGCGCCGTGCCAGGCCATACGAATAAACAGACCGGCGTAGCTGCCCCAGTCGGCTGGCCACCACGGCTGAGATTCTGTCAGCAGGGCTTTCAGATCTTTTTTCAGGCCGTAGTAATCTAATTTGCTGAATTCTTTGCGGTAGTCAAAGTCCTCACCCAGCGGGTTAGAACGATTAGAATGTTGGTTTAACAGGTCAACACGGAGTTGATTTGGCCACCAGTCGCGAGTGGTTGTGCCCGCCCCCGCGCTCTGGTCGTGACCGCCCTGATGGAACGGGCATTTGCCAGTGGCTGTCGTGTTATGAATATCGTCTGACGTGCTCATCAATGTGCTCCCCTCTACAGTGTTACCGTTACGATACACAGCGTTAGAGAGAAGTTATAATTGAATTAATCCACGGATGCGATAGTTGAGATCTTACATATTGTTGGTTAAAGAGATGTAGGTCAAATTGATCGTAATTAAGCTTTTTTGATTATGTCGATTCGGACAAATGCTTTATAAAAAAGGGTTTTAGCTTCATATCCTTCAAGTAATGAGGGAGAAAACAAGGCTGACAACCTTATTTTCCCGCCCTCATTTCGAGGCAGCATTTTGTGCTCTGTTTAAAATTTGTGATCACTGTGTGATTTTCACAAAAGCCACACTATTTATAAACCAGGTCGAACACCCAGCGTATGGCAAATCGCGTAACTCATTTCAGCGCGGTTAAGCGTATAGAAGTGGAAATCTTTCACTCCTTCACGGCTTAAAATCTTCACCATATCCATGGCAATATTCGCGCCCACCAGTTTGCGGGTTTCGGCATCATCATCCAGGCCGTCGAACATTTGCGCCATCCACGCCGGAATACGCACGTTGGTCATATCGGCAAATTTCTTCGCCTGTTTAAAGTTAGATACCGGCAAAATTCCCGGAATAATTTCCACATCAATGCCCGCCGATACACAGCGGTCACGAAAACGCAGGTAGCTTTCGACATCGAAGAAGAACTGAGTAATCGCGCGGTTGGCTCCGGCATCGACTTTGCGTTTCAGATTAAGCAAATCCGCCTGAGCGCTTTTTGCTTCCGGGTGAACTTCCGGATACGCCGCCACGGAGATATCGAAATCTGCCACTTCTTTTAATAGCGTCACCAGGTCAGAAGCATACATTTCTGGCTTACCACTTCCCGGCGGCAGATCGCCACGCAGCGCCACGATATGACGAATACCGTTATTCCAGTAGTCGCGTGCAATGGTGCGCAACTCGTCGGGCGTCGCATCAATGCAAGTAAGATGCGGTGCCGCTTCCAGACCAGTGCGATCTTTAATGCCTTTAATAATGCTGTGCGTACGGTCGCGCTCGCCGGAGTTCGCGCCATAGGTCACCGATACAAACTTCGGTTTCAGGCTGCTAAGGCGATCGATGGAGTTCCACAGGGTCTGCTCCATTTCACTGGTACGCGGCGGGAAAAACTCGAACGAAACGTTAATCTGCCCCTGGACTTCTGCCAGGCGCTGATTCAGGGCATCCCGCTGGCTGGCGTGAAAAAAGCTCATACCTTACCTCATCAATCGCTTGTAGTTATATGTTGTGTTGTGCACATCTATCCGTTTAGACGTCCAGATGTAAAGATGAAGGAAAAGCCGAAGGGCGTCAACCGAAAAATGACCAATGATGGTGAGGAAAAATCAGGGAAGATGAAAAAACTTCAGGATGGTAAGAAAAAGAAAATCCGGTATGCAAAGCAAACCGGACTGCAAATATAAACTAACCATGTACTTATTGCTTCTTGCCGGATTCGTCGTAAACGCTTAATCCGGCCTAATCCTATGATAATTCAATATATTTCATTAGAAACCATAAACCCGAAAACATGAGTACCGGGCATTATTAAATTTCTGAAATTACAACAACTGTGCCAGCCGGTTGATATCCGACTGAATCGCCCCGGCGGTGACGTCGCGCCCCGCGCCAGGCCCACGGATCACCAGCGGGTTGTCGCGATACCAGCGGCTTTCGATGGCAAAGACGTTATCGCACGGCAGCAGTGATGCCAGCGGATGGTCTTCACGCACCGCCTCCACGCCCACACGCGCTTTGCCGTTGGCATCGAAACGCGCCACGTAGCGCAGCACCAGCCCCATTTCGCGGGCCGCTTCCAGCCGTTGCACCATCTGCTCGTTAAGTTCATCGCCATTTTCAAAGAAATGGTCGATGCTGCCGCCTTCGCAATGAGCAGGCACCAGCGATTCCACACGTACCTGGTCCGGTTCAATGTTGTAACCCGCTTCACGCGCCAGAATTACCAGCTTGCGCATTACGTCTTTGCCGGAGAGGTCGTCACGCGGATCAGGCTCGGTTAAGCCCTGCTGCCACGCCTGATCCACCAGCTCGGTAAACGGCACGCTACCGTCGAATTGCAGGAACAGCCAGGAGAGCGTGCCGGAGAAGATCCCGCTGATCGACAAAATAGTATCGCCGCTGTCGATCAGATCGCGCACGGTGTGGTTGATCGGCAAGCCCGCACCGACGGTGGCATTGTACAGCCAGTGACGCCCGGTTTTTTCGAAGGCGTCGTGGATCTGGCGATATTTATTGCTGTCGCTGGCTCCCGCCAGTTTGTTGGCGCTGATAACGTGGAAACCGTGGCTGGCGAAATCAAGATACTGATCAGCAAGCTGCTGGCTGGCGGTAACGTCCAGCACCACTAAATCATCATACGGATGGGCGCGCATCCACAGGAACAACGACTCTTCATCCTGCTCAACCGCTTCATCGTTGAAGAAGGCTAACGCGCGGCTGGCGTCCAGCCCGTCATAGCTCAACAGGCTGCGGCGGCTGTCCACCACACCTGCCAGCACAAACTCAAAGCCGGTACGTGCCGAAAGCGTGCTCTGCTCACGGGCGAACAGTTCCAGCCAACGGGAACCGATATTGCCCTTACCGAACAATACCAGGCCGATGCGTTTTTCTGCGCGGAAGACGGACTGATGCAGCCCCTGAATCAGGCTTTCGGTCGGGCCGGTGCGCAGTACTGCCACCAGGCTGATGCCGTCATCGGACTGCCAGGTAAATTCGACCGGCTGGCCTTTCAGTTGCTGCCAGAAGCGGTGGCAATGCAGCGGGTTACGGGTGACGCCTGCACCGACCATCGCCACCAGCGCCAGCCCCTGACGCAGGCGCAGTTCGCCAGGTAATCCCGCTTCGTCGAGGATTTTCAGCGCACTGTCGGCCACTTCTGAGGTGTAGCAAAATTGCAGCAACTGGCGATCGTTATGTACGCCAACCGCCAGCGGGCGTACCTGCGCGCGTTTCAGGATTTGGTCGATCTCTTTATGCGCCAGTTTGAAATCCTGACTGGCGGGCACCTGAAACTCAATCAAACAGACATCATCGTGGCTGGTGACAATACGCGCACCAGTACCGGAGGCCAGCACGCGTTCAATGCGCGTGGAACCTTGATCCGGCGTGTAGCTACAGCGCAGTTGCAGGTCGATTTCGCTGCCAGAAACCGGCTGTAAAGTACGGGCGTGAAGAACGGGAGCCGCCAGGCGCGCCAGTTCGCTGGCCTCATCCAGACGCAGCAACGGCAGCAGGCAGGCATCTTTCACTTTACGCGGGTCGGCACTGTATACCCCGGCGACGTCGCTCCAGATGGTTACGCGAGAAACACCCGCCAGCGCACCGATTTGTGTCGCGGAATAGTCGGAACCGTTACGCCCCAGCAGCACCGTTTCACCGGCGTTGTTGCGGCTGATAAATCCGGTCACCACCAGACGTTTGCCCGGATGTTGCACCAGCAGCTGTTGCAGCAACGGGTAAGAAAGCCCTTCATCAACCTGCGGTTGTGCGGCGCGTTCAGCGCGTAAAAACTCGCGGGCATCAAGCCAGGCCGCTGGCAGCCCTTGTTGATTAAGTACCGCAGACATCAGGCGTGCCGACCATACTTCCCCGTGGCCCACCACTTCCGCATACACTGCGTCGTTAATACCGCTGTCGAGCAGCGCCGCCAGGCGCTCAAGGTCGCTGACAAAAGCGCTAATGAGGCTATCAGCTTCTTCAGCGGGTAGCAGACCGCTAATCAGATCGCACTGATAGCGACGCAGCGTTTGTTGAACCTGATGCGCAGAGAGACGATCGGTCTGGCTTAGTTTCAACCAGTTAATCAACTGGTTAGTGGTGCTACCGGCGGCGGAAACCACCATCATATCGTCAGGCTGAGAGTACTCCGCCATAATGCCCGCAACACGCAAATAACACTTCACATCAGCCAGACTACTGCCACCAAATTTATGCAGTTGACGACCTTTCGCCCCTGCCTGCGCAATCACACTCATTTTTACCCCTTGTTTGCAGCCCGGAAGCCATTTTCCAGGTCGGCAATTAAATCTTCGCCATCTTCAATACCGGTGGAGATACGCAGCAGCGTCTCGGAGATCCCGGCGGCAGCACGCGCTTCTGGTGCCATGCCTGCATGTGTCATGGTTGCGGCGTGAGAGATTAAACTTTCCACTCCCCCTAATGATTCCGCCAGCGTAAACAACGACAGCCGCCCAGGAAACGACGCAGCGTCTGCTCATCGCCATCCAGTTCAAAACTCAACATTGCGCCAAAGCCTTTTTGCTGGCGCGCGGCAATTTCATGCCCCTGATTTTCCGGCAGCGACGGGTGATACAGTTTTTTCACCAACGGCTGGGTTTGCAGATATTTCACAATCGCCTGCGCGTTGCGCTGGGCCAGCTCCATACGCGGCACCAGCGTTCGCAACCCGCGTAGCAGCAGATAGCTGTCAAACGCGCCGCCCGTCACGCCAATATTGTTTGTCCACCAGGCAAGTTCAGTGACAACGTCCGGGTCTTTAGCAATCACCACGCCAGCCACCACGTCAGAGTGACCGTTCAGATATTTCGTACATGAATGCAACACCAGATCGGCACCCAATGCCAGCGGATTTTGTAATGCCGGGCTTAAGAAGGTGTTATCCACCACGCTCACCGCCCCGACTTCCCTTGCCAGATGGCAGATTTTCGCAATATCCACGACGCGTAACAATGGATTACTTGGGCTTTCTACCAGTACCAGTTTAGGTTTTTCTGCCAGCGCTGCCCGTAATGCCTGTTCATCGCCTTGATCAACAAACAACACGCGATAGCAACCGCGTTTCGCCAGACTGTCGAACAGGCGATAGCTACCGCCGTAGCAGTCGTGCGGCGCAACCAGCAGATCGCCAGGTTTCAAAAAGACGGTCGTTACCAAGTGAATCGCGGACATGCCGGTATTAGTAAGTACTGCGCCAGCACCGCCTTCCAGTTCTGCCAGCGCACGCTGAACCACATCGCGCGTTGGGTTGCCGCGACGCGAGTAATCATGCGCGCGCGGTTCATTAAATCCGGTAAAGTTATAGGTGCTGGAAAGATGGATGGGAGGGACAACGCAACCATACTGTTCGTCGTCATTTAACCCGCTACGCACTGCGATGGTGGCCTGTTTACGCGTCATGTGATGAAGTTTCCTGGGCTTTGTCGGTGAAATGTCAGGCACCAGAGTAAACATTGTGTTAATGGACGTCAATACATCTGGACATCTAAACTTCTTTACGTATAGATTGAGCAAATCCCAAATAGCCGTTAAAATTATATGCATTATCACGCCGACAGGTGCATTACACGATGTCACGGTAACGCCTGTACGGTAAACTATGCGGGTTTACGGTCAGTACCCACATAAATTGTGTGGTCTGGTCTCAATTTATTGACGAAGAGGATTAAGTATCTCATGGCTGAATGGAGCGGCGAATATATCAGCCCATACGCTGAGCACGGCAAGAAGAGTGAACAAGTCAAAAAGATTACGGTTTCCATTCCTCTTAAGGTGTTAAAAATCCTCACCGATGAACGCACGCGTCGTCAGGTGAACAACCTGCGTCACGCTACCAACAGCGAGCTGCTGTGCGAAGCGTTTCTGCATGCCTTTACCGGGCAACCTTTGCCGGATGATGCCGATCTGCGTAAAGAGCGCAGCGACGAAATCCCGGAAGCGGCAAAAGAGATCATGCGTGAGATGGGGATTAACCCGGAGACGTGGGAATACTAAAGCAAAAAAGAGCGGCGCGGAGTGGAATCGCCTGATGCGCTACGCTTATCAGGCCTACGTCATATTGCAATTTATTGAATTTGCACGAACTTGTAGGCCGGATAAGGCGTTCACGCCGCATCCGGCATAAACAACGAGCACGTTGTCTGCGACCCACCGCTTTTTATACATGGACGTTTAACTATGAAAAACAGGCTGCTGATCCTCAGCCTGCTGGTTTCTGTACCTGCCTTTGCCTGGCAGCCACAAACCGGCGACATCATCTTTCAGATCTCTCGCTCATCGCAAAGTAAAGCGATCCAACTGGCGACCCATTCCGATTATAGCCACACCGGTATGCTGGTGATACGCAACAAAAAGCCCTACGTTTTTGAAGCGGTCGGCCCGGTGAAATACACCCCGCTCAAGCAGTGGATCGCCCATGGTGAAAAGGGCAAATACGTTGTTCGCCGCGTTGAAGGCGGACTGAGTGTTGAACAACAGCAAAAACTGGCGCAAACGGTAAAACGTTATCTCGGTAAACCGTATGATTTCAGCTTCTCATGGAGCGACGATCGCCAGTACTGTTCGGAAGTGGTGTGGAAGGTTTACCAGAACGCGCTGGGAATGCGCGTGGGCGAGCAGCAGAAGTTGAAAGAGTTCGATCTCAGCAACCCGCTGGTCCAGGCTAAGCTCAAAGAACGCTACGGCAAAAATATTCCGCTTGAGGAAACGGTAGTTTCACCACAAGCCGTTTTCGACGCGCCACAACTCACCACGGTTGCCAAAGAGTGGCCGCTGTTTTCGTGGTAATGGATGATGAAAAAAATAATTCCCGCCGTAGTCTGTTTGTTGCTTTGTAGTTGCACGACCTTTCCGCAAACTGTCGCTCCGGTAAACGGTGATGCCTCCAATTAGTTGAATTAAGGATATAATACTCGCTTTTAAGGTTGTTTCATGGTCACAGTTAACCTTCATTGCCCCCGTTGCCAGTCCGTTCAGGTTTACCGTCACGGGCAGAACCCAAAAAGACATGATCGATTCCGCGGCCGTGACTGTCACCGGGTATTTCAGCTCAGTTACTGTTACGAGCCCCGTAAACCGGGAGTTAAAGACCAAATCGCTGAAATGACTTTCAACGGTGCCGGGGTTCGCGATACTGCCCGTACGCTGAAAATCGGCATTAATACAGTCATCCGAACTTTAAAAAACTCTCGCCACGAAGAATAACGTCATCCCCGGTCGCTCATGCTGATGTGGCACTCATCTGCGAACTTAGTCAGCAATGGAGCTTTGTCGGCAGTAAAGCGCGACAGCACTGGCTCTGGTACGTGTACAACACGAAAACTGGTGGTGTTCTGGCCTACACTTTTGGCCCCCGGACTGACGAAACCTGTCGTGAATTGCTGGCGCTGCTTACCCTTTTACCATCGGCATGTTGACCACTGACGAATGGGGTAGTTACACCAGAGAGTTACCGAAGGAAAAGCATCTGACTGGTAAGATTTTTACTCAGCGCATTGAGCGCAACAATCTGACCCTGAGAACCCGAATCAAACGTCTGGCCCGCAGAACCATCTGTTTCTCGCGCTCTGTAGAACTTCATGAAAAAGTCATCGGTGCTTTTATCGAAAATATATGTTCTACTAATTGGAGTCATCACCCTTCTGATGAGCTTTCCTTGGATGATTACCAGACTGAATACACAGCCAAAGATTTTTACCTCATTCTGCTCTTTTTTCTCAAATGACATATATTATATTTTACATCATATTCATAGGCATATGACATTCCCCCGCCCCCATTATGTCATTGTGGGTTGATGTTGGGCTTTCATAAAAAAAACATCTTTTTTTGAACTAGCATTAATTATATTTACTTTATATATTAAAATATTTTCTCCATCTGGAAATATTTTAGCCACACAATATAAAGCAGCTGAATCCGAATTACTTAAAAATATATTATCATTACCCATAACTCCAGCCATTAAATTACTGGAGACTAAAGCAAGGAAATAACAACATTGTATTGCCTTCATTTTAATTACTCCCTTGTCTGATAATTGTAACTCCATTCCCTTTAGCTTTGGGATTATATTTTAGATAGGTGTTATTTGGTGTTCCCAAGTAACTGCTTGTATTCTTTTTTTCCCATTCCATTCATATAAGAATTCGTTAAATCTTTGCTTGAAAAATTTAGACTATCATAAACATCATTTTCTTTTGTTACTTTATTTCCTTTATCGTCAGAGTAAAAACCGTGAGTGTGATAATCGCCTACTCTCTCTGAACCTTCAGGGCATTTTATATTTCGCAAGTCTACACTATCATTATCATTTGAACTTATCGGATTCATGGGGAAATATTCACCTTGCTTCTTACATATTAGTCCACCATATTCTTTATTCTCGTTAATTGATTCTCCATTACACATTGCCGGTAATGACTCCAACTTACTGATAGTGTTTTATGTTCAGATAATGCCCGATGACCTTGTCATGCAGCTCCACCGATTTTGAGAACGACAGTGACTTCCGTCCCAGCCTTGCCAGATGTTGTCTCAGATTCAGATTATGTCGCTCAATGCGCTGAGTGTAACGCTTGCTGATAACGTGCAGCTTTCCCTTCAGGCGTGATTCATACAGCGGCCAGCCATCCGTCATCCATACCACGACCTCAAAGGCCGGCAGCAGGCTCAGAAGACGCTCCAGTGTGGCCAGAGTGCGTTCACCGAAGACGTGCGCCACAACCGTCCTCCGTATCCTGTCATACGCGTAAAACAGCCA
>NZ_MIIV01000043.1:0-12040 GCF_001743015.1 Shigella sp. FC1567 | reverse complement strand
ACACTGGAGCGTCTTCTGAGCCTGCTGTCGGCCTTTGAGGTCGTGGTATGGATGACGGATGGCTGGCCGCTGTATGAATCACGCCTGAAGGGAAAGCTGCACGTTATCAGCAAGCGTTACACTCAGCGCATTGAGCGACATAATCTGAATCTGAGACAACATCTGGCAAGGCTGGGACGGAAGTCACTGTCGTTCTCAAAATCGGTGGAGCTGCATGACAAGGTCATCGGGCATTATCTGAACATAAAACACTATCAGTAAGTTGGAGTCATTACCAAAACGGTGTATACCGTTTAAAAACGGTGGGAACTGTTTTTACCCATATCCGATGATTTACCGTATTTGTCACCGGAATACACCGGATTCACAAGGTAAATCACGATGGAAGCAATCAGAAAAATTATCTTTCGCCAGGAAGTAAAAAAAATTATCCACATCAAGGCAGACAGCACGCTGCAAAGCATGATCAACGCCGGAGAATTTCCGCAGGGTTTTCGCGTTGGTTTACGCCGTCGCGGATGGTATGAGGATGATGTGTTGGCCTGGCAGAAAGAACGCGAACAGGAAGCACGCGGAACGGCTGCTTAACGGGTATCACAGATATGACAAACACGAAAAAAGCGGCCCCGATATGGAGCCGCCTTTCTGAACAATTAACCCGCTGCGCCTTATGTGTATATGATCCCAAACATAAGCACGGGGATGATAGCCGCTATCAGGCTGGTGGGCAATGCAATCAGTCTGGTTCAGTTCGTTGCCATACCTGCAATGAGCGCTTTTCCCTATACTCTTTAAGGAATTGCTCAAGGGCAAAAGCACATGGTGCGAATCTTTCTGATTCATGCTCTATCTTTCTGCGCCGTCTTTTCCGTGCCGGTGATAATGTTTTGGTCAATTCTTTATCGGTCATTGTGTTGTCCTGCATAGCAATGCGCCGTAATACCTCACACCACGGCGCTGATAGTTTTTATCCTTTGGGTTCTATGCCGCGCCGCTTTAGTTCAGTGCGCCCCAACTCTTTAAGCCAGTTGGCTAGGCTTATGCCGTCGCTCTGTGCTTCTTTGTCGAATTGCTCTTTTAGCTCTGGAGAAATTCGCATTCTGAATTGTGGGGATTGCCCGTCCCCTTTAGGGCTTTTATCGCGTTTGATTATTGACAAGTGGTCACCTATTGAATTAGCCTTTCCATTGTTAGGTGGCCACCTTAACACAAGAGCACTTAAAAAAGCAAAGCCCCGCAAGTGTCATTACCACTCGCAGGGCTTCTAACCAACAACGTAAACTAGGAGCCGTTATGGTTGCCGTAAATCATATACCACACCTTGTACACACACAAACGGCCTTTGTGTGGCGTTTTCTGGCCCTGAGTGCCGGAGAATCTCAAATCATCCACGTAACCGCCTGGACGGAACGCGAAGCGCGTAGCCGTTGCCCGTCCGGTTGTGTTGCTGTATTCGCCGCCCGTATTCGTCAGGGGGAAACCTATGCACAATAAAACCACACCGAACGCAGCAGCCGCCGCACTCACTACGCTGATGCACGCGCTTATTGATATTGAATGCACTGCAGAGCTTGCGCAGGGAGAAGAACAGAAAGACCGGACACAGTTCGCCCTGGAATGTATCCGATACATCGCAACGCGGTCGCTGAATGACGCTAAAAATATTCTTGTTGCTGATTGTGAAAATGGGGGGGGTTATGCGTGATGATCGTTTTAATTCCCTGAAACAGGAATTTCCCGGCGTTCCTGATGATGCGGCTGATGCGCTTTCGTCAATGCCAGAACTTATTAGAGCGGCTTTTTTCTTACTTTCCACGAGAGAATATAAATCAACGGGGCTTGATGTACTGAATATCGCCGCCGATTATGCGGAATATGTGGCAGAGGCGCGTTACAGAAGAAAATTTCCTGAGGATGTAAGCCATGCGTGATATTTACCACGAAACAATAGACCGCGCATTTCTTGCACTTTCTCACAGTGAAAACATGCTGGAAATATTGCGCATATGGCTTGAAACACTTGGCGACAATGAACGCGACAAACAAAAATCAAGAATTGCCACGGCATTAATAACGCTTCTTGAGCCTGTAATAATGGAACTGCAAGAAATAGATCTATTGCACGACAGATATAAAGAACAGCACACCGGAGAATAAAAATAATGAAACTTAAATATTCTGGCTTAACTGCCAGTGGCAACACTCACCCTAAATTTACGCGCGGTGATATTTACCGCGACCAGTACGGCGGCACGGTAATGATTAAGGGCGTGGAAGAACGGCGTGTAACCTACCGCCGTGAAGGTTACGAATATGATTGCGTGATGCCTGTTTATCAGTTCCGGCGTGATTTTTCTCTGGTACAGACCGCGCCGCATAACGTGCCCACCAGCAACGCCAGGGCACGGGCAAACATCCAGAAGCTGAAAACCATGATTAACGGATTCAGGGGCAAGAAATGAAAAGCGCACCGAACTTAAAAAAACAGCCTTACGACAAGATGACCGAAGTCATTATTTTTGCGGGTAGTGATGCCTGGGCACATGCAAAACAGTGGCAGGAACAGGACGGGCGACTGGCTGGCGATAATGTGCCTCCCGTTGTGCTGGCTGATGATCAACTGGATGAACTGGCAGACCTGAGAATCATCGACGAGGGGCGCTATTGTGTCCGGCTGTACAAGGCAGGCCACATCAGGCCATCAAATATTAATGCCATTGCGCACAAGCTGGCGGCGGCGGGTGTAACTGATGCGAATTATTACCCCGAAGGGATGCACAGCCATATGCGGGAGAACTGGCGCGAATACCTGGAACGGGTGCGCGGGAAAGAGCCGGTGGAAGAAAAAAACCACCAGCGAAAAACCACGCTACCGATGAGCGTTGGATCTACCGGATACGACACGCAACTGGATTACGTGGTTAAGGGGATTATTCCGGCGGTATCGCTATGCAGCATATACGGGGCTAGCGGGTCCTATAAATCATTCCTTGCCGGATCGTGGGCGTGCCATGTTGCCACTGGTCGCCAGTGGGGAGGCCGCAGGGTTGCACATGGTGCGGTTCTCTATGTGGTTGGTGAAGGCGGTATCGGCGTTCCGCGTCGTGTAAAAGCCTGGGAGGTTGTGCACGATGAGCAGGTGAAAAATCTGTATCTGGTAAACCGCCCCATCTTTCCGGCTGCCCCGCTTGATGTTGATGAAATGGTTATCGCTGCCCGTCAGGTGGAGCGGGAAACGGGTAAACCTGTACGCATGATTATTCTGGATACGCTGGCGCGTTGCTTTGGTGGGAATGATGAAAATGATTCCCGTGATATGGGGGCGTTTATCCGTGGTTGTGACGAACTGAAACGACGCACAGGGGCCACGGTGCTGGTGGTTCACCATTCCGGCAAGGATGAGACGAAAGCGCGCGCGGTTCCAGTGCATTTCGTGCTTCGCTGGATGCTGAATACCGGATACGCAGGGAGGACGCAGGAAGCAAAGCGCTGGTTATCTCATGCACCAAAATGAAGGACGCGGAGGAACTCAAAGAAGCCGCATATGACTTACGCGTGGTGGAGCTTTTTACCGACGCTGACGGTGAATTAATCACGTCGCTGGTGGTGGTGGATGATCCGCGCCCTCCTGTTGAACTGGAGCGCATCGAGGAGGCAGGGAACAAGACGGAAAACCATACCGCGCTATGGGGGTGCATCCGTTCACGCACACAGAACGGCGACAAGTGCACGATCCCGCTGTTACGTGATGACATGAAAAAGCTGGGGTATGAAATGAAAAACTTCCGGCGCTGGCTGTACAAGCTGGAAAAAGATGGGGTTATTAGTATCGATGGGGATGATGTAGCGCCGCTATAAAAGTGAGGAGCAAAAGCGAGGGGGATAGAAAGAGGGCCAAAATTAGCCCGCTCTCCCTCACTTTTCGACCTGTATACATCCTCAAAAGTGAGGGGTAAAAAAATACTTATAAAACACACACATAGAAAAACCGAAAATCCCAACTGCGACGAAGTGAGACGCTTGAAAAAGTGAGGCGAAAAAGTGAGAGGTTGCGAGAAATGACCCAAAAACGCAGAGACAGAACAGAGCCAAAATATAAAGCGTTAGACATGACTGAGCACACCTTAAAGGTGGCAATCAGAACGATAGACCGCCACACGCGGGAAGGATACGCGAAGGAACATCCCGACCTGATAAGCGCATTCATGACCACGGCGGCGGCAAACTTTGCCACGCTGACAGAACGGGAGATTGCCGAAGCGGAACAGGTAACAACCATCAACGTTAAAACCGGAGAGGTGGAATTATGACGGCACAGATAGCCGCTTACGGGCGGCTGGTGGACGACCCGCAGGTAAAACAGACCAGCAAGGGCACACCGATGACGCTGGCGCGTATGGCGGTATCTTTGCCATGCAGCCAGGCACAGGACGGACAGGCGACGTTATGGTTATCGGTCATCGCATTTGGCAAACAGGCCGACTTCCTGGCTAAACATCAAAAAGGCGATGTTGCCAGCGTATCCGGCACGATGCAGGTAAGCCAGTGGACCGGACAGAACGGAGAAACGCGGCAGGGCTGGCAGGTTATCGCAGACAGCGTAATCAGTGCCCGCGCGGCACGTCCAGGCGGGAACAGACGCAAAACCACAGGCACACAGGGTAATCAGCCACCAGCGGGAGGCGATGACCCTTACGGTGATGATATTTCGTTCTGAGGGGGTGACGATGGTACATGACCGCATAGCGGAGGAACTGGAGGCGAAAGGCTTTTACCGGAGGGCGGCGGCGCGATGGGGTGAAGTCATGCAGCTGGTGGAGACAGACAAGGAACGGCATCACATCACGATGCGACGGCTGGAATGTTCAAGGAAGGCACAGAGGGCACCGGAGCCGCCGGATAATTTCGGAGACCTGAAAAAGGCAGTCGATCGCACTTATGCCGAAATGGGTATAGATGGTGCTGGTGATGAAATATGGCGCAATTACCAGGACAGCTAATCAAACAGCCGGAGAAATCCGGCTTTTTTGCACCAGTTGAAACGGTATGGCGCATTACCGGGTTTTCGTCACGGTCAGGCATAGTTACTATCTGAAACAAACAGACACAACAGAGGAAAAAAACAATGCCGATGAAATTTGATGAGATATTAAAACAGCGTGATAAATACCATGCTGACAACATGGAGACGATGAGCATCAATGATTACCGCGCATTCCTGGAGACGGGCGCACTGATTGAAAAGGATCAGCATGGTTTTGTGAGATGTGCTCTATCCGGTGAAATGCTGGCGGTAAATCCTGAACAGATAGATGCATTGATAGAATTTCTGAAAGAGATCAGAGACTGATCCAGCACACAGCACACATAGCCGGAGCAATCCGGCTTTTTTGCGCCCAAAAAAGCCCGATAAGGTCAGAGGGTTCTTATCGGGCTTTTGCATATGAGGTTTTTGGATGCACTGGCGTTCGTGATCGGGATAATCATTTCATAATTTGCAACATAACTCAATATTATTGCATAAAATGCAATTCTGATTATAATCAGGACTGGATAAACATCCAGTTATGATTTTTTTAGTCGAAGAGGAATTTCTTACTATGGCTGAAGAGAAAAAAGGCGGTGTTTCGGTGTACATAAGCCCCGAAATCGTGGAGGTGCTCAAGCAGCGCCACAAAAAAAACTATGAGGCTGGCGTGGCGGCTGGACTGGATCCGCTGATGACGCCGGAGCCGTCGATAGGTTCACTTGTACGCTCTTATTTACTTGCGGCGCTTGGGATGCATAAAAATTATGGGGGTGAATAATGGCAGGCAAAGCAACGGCACTTAACACTAACCAGCTTTTTATGTACCTGAATCGCGGGGATATTGCGGATTTTAAATTCAGCCCTCTGTTTACCACGCTGTTTTTCCCGAACGTGGCGACATTCAGCACGCAAAACATCATGCTGGATACCCTGGACATTGAAGAAGTCACCATGTCGGCGTTTTGTTCGCCTATGGTGGGTAGCCAGGTTCAGCGCGATAAAGGGTACGAAACCAGCACAATCAAACCTGGCTACATGAAGCCAAAGCACGAAATCGATCCAACGAAAACCATCATGCGCATGGCTGGAGAAGATCCGGCACAGCTTAACGACCCTACCTATCGCCGTATGCGCCTGATTACTGGCAACATGCGCCGCCAGATAAACGCCATTAAGGCACGCGTGGAATGGCTGGCGGTGAATGCGGTAACGACCGGAAAAAACATCATTGAGGGCGAAGGCATAGAACGCTATGAAATCGACTGGAAGATACCGGAAAAAAACATCATAGAGCAGTCCGACGGCAAAAAATGGTCCGAGCATGATAAAGATATTTACGATCCAATCTATGACATCGAACTATACGCAGATCAGGCAGGTTGCCCCGCCAACGTCATGATTATGGGCGCTGAGGTATGGCGCACGTTACGCAGCTTTAAAAAATTCCGTGAACTGTACGATCTTTCCCGTGGTTCAGAATCCGCCGCAGAAATGGCCTGTAAAAACCTGGGCGAAGTGGTGAGCTTTAAAGGCTATCTGGGCGATATTGCTCTTATTGTCTATTCCGGCAAATACACTGACAGCGACGGCACCGAAAAATATTTCCTTGAGCCTGATTTGCTGGTCCTGGGCAACACCAACAATAAAGGGCTGGTGGCCTATGGTGCGATTATGGATCAGGAAGCGGTAAGAACGGGCGCAACGCAAAACATGTACTACCCGAAAAACTGGATTGAGGACGGCGATCCGGCGATTGAGTACGTGCAGACACACAGCGCACCGCAGCCGGTTCCGGCAGATATTCGCAAATTTGTTACCGTCAAAATTGGTTAACGGGGGATTATATGGACACTCCATATATTGAGTTATTTGCAGGCAGTCAGCAGGTATCAACGACACTGGTACATTTTGCCGCTGATGCTGGTGGACAATGGCGAGTTTAAGCCGTGGGATGGTCAGGAATCTGGCAAGGCTGTTTATCTGACTTCGTACCTCGTGGACACGTCAAAGCAGAAATCAGCACAGTGTTACAAGACGGGGATATTCAATATTGCCGCCGTTAACTGGCCTGAGAGCGTCGACACCGATGCGAAAAAATGCGCCGCCTTTGCGGGTTCTGGCGTATCCGTTCAGCCGCTGGCCCGATAAGCAGGGGGAACGATGGCAACGAATGAAAGCATCATGGCGCTACCGCTGGCGAGTAAATTTAAAGCCGAAGCGCGGGCAATGGCTGACAGAGGTTTATCAACCTACGAGGCCGTATATCAACTCAACAAACTGGAAGAGCAGGACAAGCCGCGCGCTGATGCGATTATGGCGCTTCATGAGCATAAAGACTATCAGCCGCTGTTGCGTGCAATGGCAAACGTGCCTTGTATCGATGTTGATACGGCTAAAAACATCCTGAACATGACCATAGAGCAGGAACGCCCGAAGGTTGCACCAGAGCTTACCGCAGCCTTTGAAAACTTTATGGACATGCACAGCCCACAAACCGTATCAGCTGGCATGGCATACGATGGCAGAAACCCAGGCGATGACGGCGACATCGATCGCATACTGAAAACCATCTGAGACAAGGCCGGAGAAATCCGGCTTTTTTGCGGGTCCTTCCTGGAATTATGGCCCGTTACGGGGCGGCGACCTCGCGGGTTTTCGCTATTTATGACGTTTTTCCGTGAAGGTGACACCACCACCACTTGATTAATATTTAACCATGCAGTTAAGGTAACATTATGATTGATAAAGCTTGTTTTGTAAGTCAGCAGGAAATAGCTGAACATTTCAAGGTTAACAGAACCACTATTCGCGCATGGACCAAACAGGGGATGCCGTATCTTAATGCGGATCGCGGAAAGTCTGGCGGTTATCACATCGGGCATACATTGCTTTGGTCTTCAGGTAAAAGCCGTCTTGAGGCCATCAGATATCACGTAGAAACCAGTGCGCTGGAAAAAATTATGTTTGCCAGGCTGCTTTCATCTGAGCGTGACGAGTACTCCAGTGAAGAAACAGAACATCGATTTGATGAAGGTTTGCAGATTTACGGCTATTCACCGGAAGATGTGAGCAAGGCACGAAATAAAATGGCTGGCTTTCTGGCTGGGTGGCGTCATGCCGTAAGCGTTCGCCGTGCCAGCATGGAGCAATCAGCCGATACAGAACAGTAAAGCCGATAACTTGTTAATCACTCGCAGCAATGCATGTGATTTGTGCACACTTTCGGTTAACTGGTTCGATGTCCGGTTTTAGTGTCTGTTTTTTGCGCATGTCCGGTTCATGGAAAGCATGTTTTTATATTTTTCATATGGTTAACTTGTAGAGAAACCGGACATGGATCCCGAAAAATTTTCATAAATAGTGAAAACGCGCGAGGTCGCCGCCCCGTAACGGGTCCATAATTCCAGGAAGGACCCGACGACACCAGACAATCAGAACGATAGGTGCACAATGACAGAAGCCGAAATACTGGGATTAATCCGCCGTGCTGGTGGAATCAGCCAGCAGACTGACGAACAGGCCACGCAGCCGGACAGCGTGACAGCCGAAAATTATGCGCGTGTTGTTGCTGAGGTGATGCGCCGTGATGGTATCCAGCTTAATGATGTGGATATGCGCAACATACGGATCCGCGTTCTTGAAATGCTGGCCTACAATCGCCGCGTGGCACTGTATCGGGAAACGGAGAAAATTACATACCACTGGAAGAAGCCGGAGCGGTTGCGGCGGTAACTGGTTGATATTTTCGAAATTCGCCAGCGGCGAACATCGGGGAAACCAGCCTAACCCGTTGATATTTTCGGGAACCTCAAATTGAGGAGGTCGGAAACATAACCCGTCATATTCTGGATGCTGATAATTACCACGCAGCCCATTAAGGCCTAACCCGTTGATTCTTTCGGAAACAGCCATTGGCGTAATCCGGCGCGGTAACTTGCTGAACTTAAAGCAAAGCGCAAAATTGCGCTGGCTGGTGGGCATGATGCCGATATGGTGATCCCCATAACGGAAATATCCACCAGCACGGCAACGGCAGAATAGCCACAACACAGAAAAACCACGAATATGGGGTTTTTGTTATGGCATGGGCATGATGACCGCCCCTGCTCTGAATGGTGGAAATCACCACGCAGATCATCCACCAGCTTCGTTTTTATAAATTAAACATCCGGGAAAATCCGACCCTGAATTGTGCATTTTTTCAGCAAATCATTTTAGTTATACGTTTGGTTATACGGTTTAAAAGTTGAATCATATACATTATTTTAAATCATGAAGTTACACGCTCAATTAAACTACTCTCGTGAATCCCAAGAAAAAACCAACCTTTACGGTTGGTTTTTTTATATCTGCAATTAATTTGATAAACAGACCGTGACACATCACAGCCTGTTTATTTTCTGTTATCAGAACGTCCAGACCACTCCCGCCTGAGTATTCCACGGCGATTCTACCCCTGCGCCATTGCCATAGCTGACTGACAAATGACCGCTTAACGTCGGGGTAAACGATGACCTTATCCCAGCCTGATAAACGCCAGGGGTTCCAGCCACATCATTATTAAATTTGCCATCGTCATTAACTTTCACATGGTTAGAATCGGCGTATTCCTGACGTACGGCGGCTTTCAGCCAGGGTTCCAGCGTCGTACCATTTTGCAGGTCCATGTGATAGCTTACCGCCGTTCCCGCTTCAGCGCGTAATATCCGGGTATTTCCCACATCAGCGCGCATGCCGTTTGATAACGTGTAGTCCTGACCATCTGTGGTAAAGCCGGTAAAGGCCAGATAGGGTCTAACACTCCACAATCCGTCAACCCAACGGAACCCGCTCTCAACATGAGCACCCGCGCCGTTACTATTGTAATCGCCAAACGCTGTTGCCCCATTACTCATCTTGCCATGGATGGTGTTGGCAAAACGGTCAACTTTCACCACCCCATCAACATAGGCACCGTTCTGATGCTCCCAACCGGCATAAGCCCCCAGGGTATAGCTATCGATATTACCTTTTCCGCCGCGATCAAAACCAATATCAGAATGAGAGTAACCAAAGAACAAGCCGCGAATTGTACTGCTTTCTTCACGGGAGAAACGGCTATCGATACCGAGCGTCAGGCCCGTCAATGTTTGCTCAAAACCAGCTCCCGCATCAGTGGTCACGTTGTTGCGGGTGTTAATTGCCGAACTCCACATCGCCGTATCGTAACTAACGCTTTTTACGCTACCAAGACGCTCACGCACGGTGTCCAGTTCTGCATCAAATACCAGCGGTTGTGCGGCCGCCATATTCAGCACATCAGTGGTTGAAGGGGTAATTTGCGCGCGATTCTCTGCCAAACTCCAGCTATGGTTGCCATTATCCAGCAAGGTATATTCATACGTACCGATATCAACAACGCCTCCGGCATTGCCCAACGTAAATGCAGCATCACCGCCGCCCGTTGTTACCAGTGTAAGGCTATCTCCTGCTGCCGGGCTGGCACCGGTGTCCGTCACGAATATTTTGAAATCACCTGTTGCCTGACCGGTGACGTTGAGCTGATCGCTCTGATGATTAGCCATATCGGTACGCATATAAAAATTGCCGTTTCCCGACAGGGTATTGGTGGTCAACGTAATGAAATTTTCCGCACTTGCCGTCACTGATGAACGAGTCACTGGCTCATCCATCATAATCACATTTGCGTCAGACATCGCAAGGTTGGCTAAGTTGAGGAGGGTGTTTTGGTTCGTCGTAGTGATATCGGCAATGATGGCCCATACGCTATTTTCGAGCGAAACGTCCGCTTTGCTGGTATCCACGGCACCATGCGTTCTAAAAGAAGCGCCCTCAGAAACCACTACCTTACCCACCAACATAGCGGGTGCATAATTTATTTGCGGCTTCATGACCTCAAGAATGCCATCATTCCCTCTGACTGACACGTTAACCATTGTGCCAGCCCAGACATTAGCGCGGCCATTGTTGATAACCATATTTTCAGAGATGGCTTTAGAGGAATACGTGATACTTCCATTCTGGTCTGATCGACCGAGATCATATACCGCATTTGCCTGCACTTTCGTACCAGTATCCTTTCCCAGCGATTGCATAGTGGCATGCTCATCAAGGATAGTATCAATGGCCTGCGTGTCCTCCATAACAATGAGCCCGGAACCATCATCCAGTTCATAATTTTTTGACACACCATCTTTTATACTAAATTGGCCTTTACTGTTTGTACCACTCACTTCCAGCGCATTCGTTGAGACAATTAATTTTCCGCCTGCTTTTTTATCAACGCCAGTTGCAGTCCCGCCATCCATAACCTCCAGTAAGCCGCCACTATCTACAGTAGTATTATAAGCGAAGTCATTTTCTTCAACTCGCAAACTTCCGCCGTTTTCCAACAGCATATTGTTAGCAATACCATTCTTGATTTCGAACTGACCGAGACGGTTTATTCCGAATGCCTCCATGACCCGCGTGCTTGCTTTAATAGCACCGCCTGCTTTCTGATCTACCGCAATCGCTAATCCCCCCTCTTTAACCTCCAGTAATCCTCCCTTTTCGATAGCGGCAAGGACGGTAATCCCATCTTTTTCAACGATTAAGCGCCCGCCTTTAATCGTGGGATCATTCGCTGCGCCATAAACCTGTAGCACACCATTATTGAGGGTAGTCTGGTTTGCCGCGCCACCCATTTGAACAATTTGATAACCGTCATTTAATACTGAGTATTCTGCGGTACCATTCATTTCAATGTACTGATACCCTCCGTTAATTGGTAATGCTGCCAACTTACTGATTTAGTGTATGATGGTGATTTTAAGGTGCTTGCGTGGCTTCCATTTCCATCAGATGTCCTTCCTGCTCCGCTACTGAAGGCGTGGTGCGTAACGGCAAAAGCACTGCCGGACATCAGCGCTATCTCTGCTCTCATTGCCGTAAAACATGGCAACTACAGTTCACTTACACCGCCTCTCAGCCCGGTACGCACCAGAAAATCATTGATATGGCCATGAATGG
>NZ_MIIV01000042.1:0-12091 GCF_001743015.1 Shigella sp. FC1567 | reverse complement strand
TTTTTTAATATTTCATTCTCCATTTCA
Organism: Shigella sp. FC1567; assembly: GCF_001743015.1. Lineage (NCBI taxonomy): Bacteria > Pseudomonadati > Pseudomonadota > Gammaproteobacteria > Enterobacterales > Enterobacteriaceae > Shigella > Shigella sp. FC1567. The sequence continues at coordinate 12,064 of NZ_MIIV01000042.1, read as the reverse complement.
ATGCGTTGTAGCTTTTTCCTCAGCTTACGTATTTCGATTTGTTCTGGTGTTATCGGAGAGGCTTTTGGTGTTTTGCCCTGACGCTCATCACGCAGTTGTTTGACCCATCTTGTCATTGTGGAAAGGCCAACATCCATAGCTTTGGCGGCATCTGCCACCGTGTATTTCTGGTCAACAACCAGTTGAGCGGATTCGCGTTTAAACTCTGCGCTAAAATTTCTTTTTTTCATTGGAGCACCTGTGTTGTTCTGAGGTGAGCATATCACCTCTGTTCAGGTGGCCAAATTCAGTGTGCCACTTCACATAGACGTTGTCGCTATTAATGATCTCACTTCCCCAAAAATTCTCGCCTACCTGCTGAAACATGATTCAAACTACGGACCATTCCCCTGGAGCGTTGATTTTACGGAAGATTCACTTATCGTTGATGGGAAAAGTATCGCGGTTTACGCCGAAAAAGAGGCTAAAAATATTCCGTGGAAAGCGAAAGGTGCAGAAATCATTGTCGAATGTACTGGCTTTTATACCTCCGCCGAGAAATCGCAGGCGCATCTTGATGCTGGTGCGAAGAAGGTGTTGATTTCCGCCCCTGCCGGTGAAATGAAAACTATCGTTTATAACGTCAATGACGACACTCTGGATGGCAACGACACCATTGTTTCCGTGGCGTCATGCACCACTAACTGTCTTGCGCCGATGGCCAAAGCCTTGCATGACAGTTTCGGGATAGAAGTCGGCACGATGACGACCATTCATGCCTATACTGGCACCCAGTCACTGGTGGATGGCCCACGTGGTAAAGATTTACGTGCTTCACGCGCAGCGGCAGAAAATATCATTCCCCACACTACGGGGGCGGCAAAAGCCATTGGTCTGGAGATCCCGGAACTGAGCGGCAAACTGAAAGGTCATGCGCAACGCGTGCCGGTGAAAACAGGTTCGGTCACTGAACTGGTATCGATTCTCGGAAAAAAAGCGACTGCCGAAGAGGTGAATAACGCACTTAAACAAGCAACCACCAATAACGAGTCATTTGGTTATACCGATGAAGAAATAGTCTCTTCCGATATCATTGGCAGCCATTTCGGTTCGGTGTTTGATGCCACGCAAACGGAAATTACCGCCGTGGGCGATTTACAACTGGTGAAAACGGTCGCCTGGTACGATAACGAATATGGCTTCGTCACGCAGCTTATTCGCACCCTCGAAAAATTCGCTAAACTCTGACGCGCACAGGCGGAGGAAAAAACCTCCGCCTCTTTTACTCATTACGACTGTAAATAAACCACCTGGGTCTGCAGATATTCATGCAGGCCATGTTTACCATCTGCGCCGCCAATACCGGATTTACGCCATCCGGCGTGGAAGCCTTGCATAGCTTCGAAGTTTTCACGGTTGATGTAAGTTTCACCAAACTTCAGCCCTTTAATGGCTTTCATCGCGACGTTCAGATTTTGGGTATAGATTTGATGAGGTCAGGCCGTAATCACTGTCATTAGCCATTGAGATAGCCTCTTCCAGCGTGTCAAATGCGACCACCGGCAGAACCGGGCCAAAGGTTTCCTCATGCATAATCGACATTTCCTGGCGAACATCCAGCAGCAATGTCGGCGGATAATAATATCCTTTCCCCTCTACCGCTTTGCCACCCAACGCCACTCTCGCCCCTTCTTCTACTGCGCGCGCCACTTTTTGCTCAACCCTTTCCAACGCCGCGGCGTTAATCAACGGCCCCATCGCAATGTCGTTGCGTTCAGCGGGGTTACCAAATTGAACCGCCTGCATCGCTTCACCCAGCCGATTGACGAACTGATCATAAATGCCTTTCTGTACATAAACACGTTCTGCACAGTTACACACTTGCCCACTATTAATGACGCGTGAATCAACGATGGCTTTGACTGCCAGTTCAAGATCGGCATCGTCCATTACGATAGCTGGTGCTTTACCCCCCAATTCCAGACACACTTTGGTGATGTTTTTCGCCGCAGTCGCCATGATCTTCTCACCTGCAGAGACGCTGCCTGTCATACTGACCATTGCGACCTTTGGGTTACCCGCCAGTTCTTGCCCAACGGTTTCACCACGCCCCAGTACAAGGTTAAACACGCCGCGCGGAAGGCCTATTTCATCGACGATTTTGGCGAATGCAATCGCATTGTTTGGCGTAAATTCACTAGGTTTAATGACGATGGTATTACCGGTCAAAAGAGCGGGAGCCATTTTGCGGGCAATGAGGAAGAACGGGAAGTTCCACGGCAGAATGCCGGTAGTCACACCAAGCGCACGTTTAAACAAAAGAATATTTTCTCCTGGACGATCGCTTTGAATAATCTCGCCCTCGTAACGCCGTGCCCACTCCGCCATGTAATCGATATAGTCGGCAGTAAAAGCCACTTCGACTTCAGCCAGCTGCTGGATCTTGCCCCCTTCTTCAACAATCAGCGCACTGATTTCACTGGCGCGTTCGCGGATCCCGGCGGAGATTTTGCGCAACCAACTGGCGCGTTCAATAGCAGGCAACGCTTCCCATTCTGGTTGTGCACGTTCTGCTGCATCGATTGCCTTACGGGCATCCTCGGCCTGACCATCGGGTATGCGGGAAATGACAGCCTCTGTAGCAGGGTTTACCACATCAATCCATGCGTCTCCACGCCAGGTAACAAACTGTCCATCGATATACATAGGATGTTGAACGGGTACTGACATGGGCGACTCCTGTGATTTATATGTTTGTTCTTGGTAAATACATTGTTAATTAACATCAATCATCATAGAGACGGCATCGTGAAAGGACAATTCTGTGAAGGGCTTCATAAAAACAAGTGTAAAAGGAATAAAAGGCAGAAATAAAAGTCAGGAGTCATGCCCGTTTGCAAACAAGTGGTTCACAAACGGGCAATTTTTGACGTAACGAGCGACTTTCCATCGCCTCGATGAGCACCGCATCGTGTTTAAGCGTTTGCCATGCATGGATGACTTCTGCCGGAAAATCAACGTGAACGATAAAATCTCGCCCGCGGGGACCGTAGCCATCGCTATCATCGCGTAAACGCGGCAGCTCGCCAGTGAGTAGTGAGAGATAACGCTCAACCGGCCATAATCCTTGTAACTGATTAATAAAGATTACACTGTCTGCGTTATTTCCTAACTGAGGAACGAATCCGGGATAACTTAACCAGCGTGGCGCATCGGGATTGTCCCCAGTCATACGGCGGAACGTCGCCATCGTGCGCCGCTGCATGGTGGGGTCCTGAACAACGATAGCCGTATGAACTCGTTCTACGGCCTGATTAAATAGCGCGATGCTAAAGCGTGCGTTTTCACCGCAGTTTGTTGACTGGTCTTCAATCCAGATTTTTTCATGCGGAATGTGCCAGAACTGATGAGCGATATCCGCCAGGATGGTCGCTTCTGCTCTGCCAGTGGTGCGGATAGTGTTGTAGTGCGGATGCTGTGCGATGGCGCTATACAAAAAAGTTGTCGAGTGACCGATACCACCACTAATCAGTAAAGGAATTTGCTGATCGCGAGCAATCTTACATGCCGCGTCGATAGTCGGCATAACCGCATTGCCTGCAAGGATCACGCAATCGGCCTGATACAGCACCTCACCGGAGAAATCATCCTGCGCCAGCCACTGTCCGATAACATTTATGGCATCTATAGTTGCCGGCGAAAGCGTCGGAAACGGGGTAATGTTCATGGTTCCTCCTTATCGTTCCCTTAAGAATACTGCGTGAGATAATAGTGAGAAGCTGAGCACTCTGAAAGGAGGAAGTCGTATGTCCTTAACCGCCACTCCGCAAGCCTGACATATCTTTTAAGGAAATGCTGTAGATAAACATTATTCATCTTGCAGCAGAGAATTGTATTTTTCTGAATTCCTGAATTTTTACCCTTACCGTTTTAGAATTAATAAAAAACCCGGCGCTAAATGCTTACCGGGTTTTAGATTTATTAGGCAAATAGCAGGGTTAACCGCTAATCTGCTCCATCGCCTGCAAAATACGCTTATCTGAAATCGGATAAGGCGTACCAAGTTGTTGAGCGAAGTAACTAACGCGCAGCTCTTCTATCATCCAACGGATCTCTTTCACGTCTTCATCCTCACGACGTGCAGGCGGCAGTTTGTTGATCCATTGCTGCCACGCCTGCTGGACGTTTTCGACTTTCAGCATCTGTGCACGATCGCGATGTGGATCAACCGCCAGTTTTTCCAGTCGTTTTTCAATCGCCTGCAAATATCGCAGCGTGTCGCCCAGCCGTTTGAAGCCGTTACCAGTGACAAAACCGCGATATACCAACCCGCCCATCTGCGCTTTAATGTCAGAAAGCCCCAGTGCCATGGTCATATCCACCCGCCCTTTCAGACGTTTGTTGATATTGAACACTGCCGTAAGAATTTGCTCGACCTGCTTCGCAATATCTACCACCGTGTCGTTCAGTTCGGCACGCACTTTCTCATGCAGCGCAGCAAAGCCTTCTTCCGTCCAGACCGGGCCACCATTGGCGTCGATCAGTTGATCCACACCGCAGGAGATACAGTCGTCGATCAGCTCCAGCACTTTGCCATACGGGTTGAAGTACAGTCCCAGCTTGGCTTTGTTCGGTAACTTTTCATGTAAATACTTGATCGGCGAGGGAATATTTAGCAGCAGTAGACGGCGAAGACCATTCCACATTGCCTGTTTTTGCTCCAGCGGGTTATCAAACAGTTTGATCGCCACGCTGTCGCGTTCATCCACCAGCGCCGGCCACGCCTTCACTTTATAGTTGCCACGCTTCTGTTCGTAACTTTCCGGCAGCTGACCAAAACTCCAGATATGTAAGCCGCTCTGCTCGATACCGTCATCCGCCACCGCGGACAGCGTTTCCTGCACTTTGCCTTTCAGCGCATCTTTCAGATCTTGTAGCGAGCGCCCTTCTTTTAGCTTCTTGTTTTTGTCATCCACCACGCGGAAGGTGATTTTCAGGTGATCGGGCACCTGATCCCAGTGCCAGTCTTCGCGGTCAACGGTAACGCCGGTCATCCGCCGTAACTCGCGCTCAAGGCTGTCGAGCAACGGTAACTCCAGCGGTGTGACGCGGCCTAAAAACGCTTCGGCGTAGTTTGGTGCAGGCACAAAATTACGGCGTACCGGTTTCGGCAACGATTTAATCAGAGCAATCACCAATTCGCGGCGCAGACCGGGGATCTGCCATTCAAACCCGCTTTCCTCAACCTGGTTAAGTAACGGCAGCGGAATATGTACGGTCACACCGTCCGCGTCTGCGCCTGGCTCAAACTGATAGCTCAAACGCAGCTTGAGATTGCCCTGATGCCAGAAGTTCGGGTAATCCAGCTTGCTGATTTTTTCCGCCCCTTCTTTGATCAACATGCTCTTTTCAAAGTTGAGCAAATCAGGCGTTTCGCGGCTGACTTTTTTCCACCAGCTATCGAAGTGACGAGCGGAGATTACATCGTGGCTGATGCGCTGGTCGTAGAACTCAAACAGCGTTTCGTCATCAACCAGAATATCGCGGCGACGTGATTTGTGTTCCAGCTCTTCCACTTCGGCCCGCAGTTTCAGGTTTTCACGGAAGAATGCGTGACGCGTCTGCCAGTCACCTTCCACCAGCGCATGGCGAATAAAGAGTTCACGACATAACGCCGGATCGATCTGGCTGTAGTTGACCTTGCGCGCGGCAACAATCGGCAAACCATAAACAGTGACTTTTTCCGTTGCCATCACCGCGCCCTGCGCCCGTTCCCAGTGCGGTTCGCTGTAGGTACGTTTAATCAAATGCTGAGCGACAGGCTCCACCCATTCCGGGTCGATACGCGCAGCAATGCGCCCCCACAGGCGGCTGGTTTCTACCAGTTCCGCCACCATTACCCATTTCGGCGGTTTTTTGAATAAACCAGAACCGGGGAAGATGGAGAAACGCGCGTTACGTGCGCCGGTATATTCTTGTTTATCGGCATCTTTCATGCCGATATGGGAAAGTAAACCCGTCAGCAACGCAATGTGAATTTCGCGATACTCCGCCGGTTCGCTGTTAACCGGAATGCCAAGTTCTTTCACCACCTGACGCAACTGGGTGTAGATATCCTGCCATTCGCGCACGCGCAGATAGTTGAGATAATCGGTACGACACAGGCGACGGAAGGCGTTTGAAGAAAGCGCCTTTTGCTGCTCGCCAAGATAATTCCACAGATTTACAAACGCGAGGAAGTCGGATTCTTTGTCGTGGAAGCGACGATGTTTTTCGTCCGATGCCTGCTGTTTGTCCATCGGCCGCTCACGCGGGTCCTGAATGGAGAGCGCGGACGTGATAATCATCGCCTCACGCACGCAGCCATGTTTCTGCGCTTCCAGCACCATACGCGCCAGACGAGGATCGACCGGCAGTTGCGAGAGCTGGCGACCGAGCGGCGTCAGTTTATAGGCGCTGGCCTGTTCATCCGTGGTGATCGCGCCCAGTTCTTCGAGCAGACGCACGCCATCCTGGATATTGCGTTTATCCGGTGCTTCGACAAACGGGAACGCAGCGATATCGCCCAGCCCCAGCGCGGTCATCTGCAAAATAACCGAGGCCAGGTTGGTACGCAGAATCTCCGGATCGGTAAACTCCGGGCGCGAGAGGAAATCGTCTTCGGAATAGAGACGAATACAGATCCCTTCGGACACACGACCACAACGGCCTTTACGCTGATTGGCAGACGCCTGTGAAATGGGTTCAATCGGCAAACGCTGCACTTTGGTGCGATAGCTGTAGCGGCTGATACGCGCCGTACCGGGGTCGATAACGTATTTAATCCCCGGTACAGTCAGCGAGGTTTCCGCGACGTTGGTCGCCAGCACAATGCGTCGCCCGCTGTGCGACTGGAACACGCGGTTCTGTTCGCTATTCGAAAGCCGCGCATAAAGCGGCAAGATTTCGGTATGGCGTAAGTTCAGCTTGTTCAGCGCATCGGCGGTATCGCGAATTTCCCGCTCGCCGCTCATAAAGATCAGAATGTCGCCAGGGCTTTCCTGGCTCAGTTCGTCTACGGCGTCAAAAATCGCCTGCAACTGATCGCGCTCGGTGTCATCGGCTTCTTCAACAATCGGGCGATAGCGCACTTCCACCGGATAGGTCCGACCGGAGACTTCGATAATCGGCGCATTATTAAAGTGGCGAGAAAAGCGTTCCGGGTCGATAGTCCCGGAAGTGATAATGATTTTTAGGTCAGGACGCCGCGGCAGCAACTCTTTCAAATAGCCGAGCAGAAAATCGATATTCAGGCTGCGTTCGTGTGCTTCGTCAATAATGATGGTGTCGTACTGCATCAGCAGGCGGTCTTGCTGGATCTCCGCCAGCAGGATACCGTCGGTCATCAGCTTGACCATCGTGTTATCACTTACGTGATCGCTGAAACGCACTTTGTAACCGATGCAACCGCCTGGCTCCGTTTTCAGCTCTTCCGCAATACGGTTCGCCACCGTTCTTGCCGCCAGACGACGCGGCTGGGTATGGCCGATCAGTCCTTTAATCCCGCGCCCCAGCTCCATACAGATTTTCGGTAGCTGGGTCGTTTTACCGGAACCGGTTTCCCCGGCGACGATCACCACCTGGTGATCACGAATCGCTTCGAGAATATCCTGTTTTTTCTGACTAACTGGCAAATTGTCCGGATAAGTGATTTCCGGTCGTGCCGCTTCACGCAGCAGGACTTTCCCTGCCGCCTGGTCAATCTCTTTCGCCATCTCCTGGAAAATGGCCTGTTGTGCATCAGGATTTTTAACCTTCTTAACACCATGCAGACGGCGAGAAAAACGCAGTCTGTCGCGCAGCATCAACGAATCCAGCCGCTGCTGCAAAGCAGTAAAGGTCAATTTTTGTTGTTCTGTCATAACGTTAGTGGGCAGTAGTCTGCCTGATTAATTTTCTTTTAAATGATAGATATAGAGTACCACATCGCGGCTTTCTATGCGTTGTTCAATAAATTCGAACATAGGCTTCGATTTATTGCGCTATCTCTGTGGCAGGATTGTGAATAAAGTGTCAGCAAGCAACGGGGCATCGCCAATTCAAACATCTATAAGGAAACACCATGAGCAAGGTATTAGTTCTTAAATCCAGCATCCTGGCAGGGTACTCTCAGTCTAATCAGTTGTCCGATTATTTTGTTGAACAATGGCGCGAAAAGCACTCCGCTGATGAAATCACCGTTCGCGACCTGGCTGCAAATCCGATTCCGGTACTGGATGGCGAACTGGTTGGCGCTCTGCGTCCGAGCGATGCGCCGCTGACTCCGCGTCAGCAGGAAGCTCTGGCGCTTTCCGATGAGCTGATTGCCGAGCTGAAAGCCCACGACGTTATCGTTATTGCGGCACCGATGTATAACTTCAACATCTCAACTCAGTTGAAAAACTATTTTGACCTGGTTGCACGCGCAGGCGTTACTTTCCGCTATACCGAGAACGGTCCGGAAGGTCTGGTAACGGGTAAAAAAGCCATCGTTATTACCAGCCGCGGTGGGATCCACAAAGATGGACCAACGGACCTGGTGACGCCGTATCTGTCCACGTTCCTCGGCTTTATCGGCATTACCGATGTGAAATTTGTCTTCGCCGAAGGGATCGCATACGGTCCGGAAATGGCAGCGAAAGCGCAGTCTGACGCGAAAGCGGCCATCGACAGCATTGTTGCTGCATAACCGGACACGATCTTGATGTGGACTGTAGTTCAGTCCACATCTCAATCCACTTACCTGTTTTCCCATAATTTCAGCATCGCTTTGTGATCTTCCTTAAGCACAATATGCGAACGTCTGGCTCGAATATAACTAATCGCTTCATCAACGGTTTTACAGTGTCCGTAACATAACAACCATGCCGCCACTACCAGCGCACTGCGCGATAATCCCAACGCGCAATGGACCAGAACGCTGCCTTGCTCTTCGCGTAATGTTTCCAGCATCGCCACGGCCTGTCGGAGCTCCCCCTCTTCCGGAACCACCAGATCCAGCATCGGTACACAGAAATAGAGTCGATCTTTTGTCGCTCGTCCCCGAGGGAATTCAAAGGTGACGTCCAGAACCGCATTCTGTGCCGGAATATGTCGTGGAAACGCCCCTAAATAAACACCAGCAGTAATTTTGCTCACCGGCTCCAGGCGACGACAAAACCAACGCATAGACAGCCACATCCCGATGCGCCAGGGCAATGTCAGCCAGTAAACGGCGGGCGGGAGTTTCCCCTGACTATCTTTCCCTGTTGTTATCGCGCCAAGCCCACCGTACCCACGGCCAATAATGAGTAGCGATAATACTGGCCAACATAACCAGACTGGCCACCATAACTGAATCATCACCATTAGCTCCATCAACACAATGCACGAGCCCGCGCCTACGACATATGGCAGTGCTATTTTGATTCGACGTTGATCAGGTTTCTGATAATTCCAACGACGATCGACGGGCACCATCCAGTCAATCAACATACCTACCGCCAGCCCTGTGATGACATCAATAAAATGATGCTGCCAGGTCGTCAGAGTAGAAATAGCGATGAGTAAAAACCATCCGCCACAGACTTTACGCCACCTCTCAGCCAGATGCTGACGAAAGTGACGCCAAAGTAGCCAGCAGAGAATAATATGCAGCGAAGGAGACTGGTTATAAGGCAGATCAAACAGTTCAAGTTGCGAAAATGGCCATCCCGTCACCCCACTCACTTCAGGACGGATAAAACTAAACTTCAGCGGATAGAGCAAAAAACCGCAGCAGGCCATTACCGTTGCCAGAATAAGCCGGTGGACAAGTCGGCGCTGTTCGAATGTCGTGCTACAAACGAACAGCGAAAATCCATATAAAAGATCCAGACTCCAGTAAGGAACAATAGTCCAGGGAAGAAAAGGGATCGCCGTTTCCCAACCGAATACCTGACTGGGGATATCATGGCTGTTAAGGTCCTGAACCGCGGTGAACTGATTAAGAGATCCATAGGTGAAGAAAAAAAACGGGGCCAGCAACAATAACCAGCCAGCGCCTTGTAGCAATACGTTCCGACGTTCAGTTATCACGACGCACCGCCATCGAAACCGTAAAAATACCCCACTCATCAATCCGTTGTGTGCATTTATCAAATCCGGCATCACGCACGAGTGAATCCATCTCCCCTTGCGAACGCACGCGCATTACCCACGGTTTACCATCTTTATGACTGGTTAACACCCCGGCAATCATCTCCAGTTGAGGGTGCCACGGCTGCCCGGTGTAGATGAGAATGCCGACCGGTTCGATGGCATTGGCAAGACCTGCGAGTGAGTTTTTTACCTGCTCATTTTCGGGAAAAAGCTCATACAGTCCAGAGACAATTGCCAGCGTAGGCCGCGGAGTTAACGCGCTGAGTTCCTCCGGGTTAAACGCATCGCCCTGTTCAAAACGCACCCGCCCAGACATTCCCCGTTGGGCAATCATCTCTTGCCCCTGTGCAACATTTAACTCGCTGTAATCACGTAACAAAATATCGCTTACGGCAGGCTCGTTTGCCAGCGCATCCAGTACATAGCGCCCATGCCCTGCGGCAATGTCAACCACGCGGACGGCTAAACCTTTGGCGTGGAGATCGGCAACGGCTTGTTTAATCAGTATTTGTAAATGGGTTTTGCGCTGGCGAATACCGCGCCAGCCAACACTGTTCAGGTAGATTTTGTCGATTAAGCGCCCGAATGCGTTACTACCTTGCGGTTGATTTTGATAGACATAATCCAGCGAACTGCCTGAATCAAAGCCGGTGCTCATTCCGAGATGCAGGCCCGCAGAGTGCGTCCCGAACAATTTCATCGCCTTTCGCATAAAGCGATACGCTAAATCAACCGGCGATAATAGCACGGGTCCACCAGAAAGTAGCCGCCATTGATCCGCTGATGGTCCTGTGCAGTCTTCATGCTGATAATCAAATTTTTGCGATTTGTTAGCATATAAACGACTAATAAAGCTTTGCATTTTTTCAAATGCCAGCGCCCTGTTCTCTTCACCCAACGTGTCGTGATAAAAGCCTGGCAGCAGATGCAGCTCTTTCAGAGGGCTACGTAATCTCTGATAAAAATCAATCTGCGGTTGGCGATGCACCACATAGTCATCACCTGATATCAGAAGTTGCGTGGGGAGCGTAATCGCCGCCGCATCTCTAATAATACGTTCAGACGTTTTATAGAGATCGAGCAAGATATTGACGGCAATCGCCCGTGTGATCAGCGGATCATTATTGAAACTCGCCACCCGTTGCCGATCGTGGGTCAAATAGCGTCCTTTCACATAGGAATTAATAAAAAACAGACCACGCAGACGATGCCATAACGCCAGCGCAGGACGTGCCAGCGGCACATACAATTTAACCTTAAAGGCCGGAGAAGCCAGCACCAGCCCGCGAATTGCAGGCGCATAATCATGAACCTATGTGGCAACCAGCACTGCGCCGACGCTTTGCGCGATCACAACCACCTCTTCCAGTCCAACCTAGCTGTCGCTGGCAGCAAAACGGACAAATTCATCGACATCCTGCACTGAACGCGCAAGAGATGGGCTATAACCACGCGGCCCCGAAGTTTTTCCATGCCCCCGAGCATCCCATGCATAAAAAGCAGTATCTGGCATCGCCAGTTCATCAACGATATGTTGTAGACGACCAGAATGTTCATGGCCACGATGAAATAAGACAATGACCTTTTTCGCCCCTGGCTGGGTAATGACTCCAACTTACTGATAGTGTTTTATGTTCAGATAATGCCCGATGACCTTGTCATGCAGCTCCACCGATTTTGAGAACGACAGTGACTTCCGTCCCAGCCTTGCCAGATGTTGTCTCAGATTCAGATTATGTCGCTCAATGCGCTGAGTGTAACGCTTGCTGATAACGTGCAGCTTTCCCTTCAGGCGTGATTCATACAGCGGCCAGCCATCCGTCATCCATACCACGACCTCAAAGGCCGACAGCAGGCTCAGAAGACGCTCCAGTGTGGCCAGAGTGCGTTCACCGAAGACGTGCGCCACAACCGTCCTCCGTATCCTGTCATACGCGTAAAACAGCCA
>NZ_MIIV01000041.1:0-12150 GCF_001743015.1 Shigella sp. FC1567 | reverse complement strand
ACTGTTACGACAACGCTCCGATGGAAAGCTTCTGGGGAACGCTGAAAAATGAGAGCCTGAGCCACTATCGTTTTAATAACCGGGATGAAGCCATCTCAGTAATACGGGAATACATTGAGATTTTCTACAATCGTCAGCGTCGTCACTCTCGTCTGGGGAATATCTCCCCGGCAGCCTTCAGGGAAAAATATCATCAGATGACTGCTCAAAAAAAGAACAAATGGTAGTGTCCGCTATTGCCAGTACACCTCAACCAGCCAGTCGGTAAACAGCGTAAACCCTTCCAGCATGATGTTTTCGCGTGGCGGAATTAACTCTTCCCACTGTTGCTCATCACGCAGGCGGGTACGGTATAAGCCAAAGTTTTTGCCGTGGCGGTTGGAACGCAGATAAAACCGATGCTGGTAGTGATCAAGGCTGTATTCGTGATCTTTGCGGCGCGGCAGAAAAACAAACGGCTCGGCATCGGCCATTTCCGCGTCCAGCAGGCGAACTTCACTGGTGGTGGCGCTGGCCAAATGAATGACTACATAGTGCTTCGAGGTCGTTTTATGCAGGCTGACGTAATAGGTATCGTCTTTTTCTTCGTAGATCAGTTTATCTTGCGATGCTGGCGTACCGATGGCGTGACGCCAGACCTGATAAGGCAGCAGCGTCACCGGATGCTTGCGAACATAGTAGAAAGTCCAGGAGTCATTTGCCCAGACAAAGCTGGGTTCAACGTTATCCAGCAGTTCCGGGTACCAGTTACCAGTTTCCAGATTACGAAAACGAATGCCGTACTGGCGTCGGGAAAGAAAATCTTCTGCCAGCGCCATAATGGTGTTATCGGGCGTAATCGCCATTCCGCCCATCGAATAAAACTCACTATGAGCTGCGCGCTTATTGGCATCGAGCAATGTTTCCCACTCATCCCACTCTTCACTGAATGCCGATTGACGCTGGTAGATAGCATATTCACAGCCTGGTTCATAAATATGCCGATAGCGGTAGCCATTTTTGATGTAGGGCGCAGAAACTTCTCGTTGCGGAATGCGGTCGATGATTTCCTTTAAGATGCGATCCTGCAAGGCTTGTTGTGAGGCCATCACCCGATGACCGTAACTATTTTCTTGTTGCAGGTAGTCCAGGACTTCTGGCTGAGAACGCGTATCGTCCCGCAGCCAGTAGTAATTATCGATGCGCGTATCGCCATGAAGCGTCATGGCGTGGGGAATGCGGGCGGCTTTTGGTAGCATGTTATTGTTCTTTCTGGTTGAAACATCTTATAAGGGTGGCAAAACTCACCGGGGATGCAAGCGAAACAGGGGAGTCATTGCTTAGATGATGACAGGTAATGGCGCGGATATCGAATGTTATGCAGACAGAGAAAATCAGCCTGTTCAAATGGCTGTGCGATTCTGGATAGCCCGAAATAGTCAACTTCAGGCTATCCAGAGAGCGGAATTATTCCGCCAAAGTGCGTTTTTGCTGTTCGAGATCGCGTTCAATGCCGTCACGAACATCCTGGGGGATTTTCAGCGCGTCACCCAGTGCATTCAGGTAACTGCGTTCCATAAAATGGTCAATATCAATAGCCGCGCAACTCAGGAAATAGATTTCCAGCGCCTCTTCTTCATTGCGGACCCCGGTAGCCAAGCGTTGTGGATCCAGCGGTTGTTCGATTGCCTGCTCAATGAGTACACGCCCCTGCTCTTCCACGCCGGCTTCACGCAATTGCTGGTCGATTGCCGCACGTTCTTTGGCATCAATATGACCATCACTTTTAGCGGCAAAGACCAGCGCAAGGATCAAACGTTCTGTACGCTCATCCAGCGGCGTACTTTGCGCGCCAAACTGCGGTTCGTCCTGATGCGCCGCGCGAATTTTATCTTTGTATTTATTCCACAGCACCGTACCCGCTACCGCTCCGCCGCCAACCAGTAACGCGTTGGTGCCATATTTCGTAAGAAGTTTACGTGCTGATTTATTTGCGACCAGCAGCCCAGCCAGTCCGCCTAATGCGCCTGGCACTAACAGTTTGCCCAATCCCTGATCCGCAGACGAGGAGATAGAAGAACTGCTTTGCCCAAGCAGGGATTGCAGTTGATTTAACCAGTTAGCCATATTTGCTCCTCAATAACCATTTTTAGTGCCTGTAGCATAGCGGATGAGGATGTCAGAAAATGTATATCGAGACAAAAGATGCGCAAATAAGCGGGGCGGTAGGCCGTTATTCAAAGAAATTCGCGCCAGGTAAGGTATTTACTGTATATCAGGTGATAAGGGTATTTTAGGTGAAAGTAGTTTGTCGTTTTGAGTGGCATTGTTTGATGCTGATTGCCCGATGCGACGCTGTTGCGTCTTCTCAGGCCTACGATTGTGGTGCGTTCTGGGGCGGACAAGCACTCGCGCCGCATCCGCCAACGGTCAATCGAATTATCAGAAGCCATTAACGCCGCTGATATTCCGCCATTCCCGCTTTGCAGTCCACGCTGACCTGGTAATGAATATCGGCACTTTTACCACGCACGGTTAGCGGTACTGACCATTTATCATCTTTACCCTGAATGTCCTGCAAACTGACCCAAGCCACGGGATCGGCCTGACCGACAATTTTTTGATCATCTGCCCAACGCGCCACGCGATTTTGTTGATAATCACGTTTTACGCTCGCGGCAATTCCGGCAGCATCCAGACCTTCACACTTTGGGAAAGTGACCGACTTGCTGGTTTCATTATTGGCAGCGAAAACTGATGCGCAGGCAGAAACCAACAACAGCCCTAAAAACGCCCCTCTTTTTTTCATGTTTTTCTCCATAGCACAATGATTCAGGAGAAAGCATGGTACAAATTGTCAGGAGCGCAAGTTGCTTCAGGCCGCGTGTGAGGCATCTTCCTCTTCGGATTCAGCACCGACGACCTGTGGGTGGGGACGGTAATTTGCCGGTTTTCAGAATGGTGCTCAGCACATCTTTTTGTTCTGCCAGCCATAGCGAAAGGGCTTCACGTTGCTCGTCTTCCATTTGCACTGGAGAATTAGTCAGCCAGGTGTCAAGCAGATCCGCCGTATCAAGCATTTTGTCATAAGCATCGGCTTCCTTTTTGCTGGTAAACGACATTTTCTCTTCGCCCTCACGAATGACTACGTATTTAACTTCAACCGCCATTTGCAGCCTCTCATAATAACTGTGATTTTATACAGTATATTTCTTTTCGGTTGAGAAATCAAAATCAACAATAAAGACACACGCAAACGTTTTCGTTTATACTGCGCGCGGAATTAATCAGGGGATATTCGTTATGACGTTATTAGGCACTGCGCTGCGTCCGGCAGCAACTCGCGTGATGTTATTAGGCTCCGGTGAACTGGGTAAAGAAGTGGCAATCGAGTGCCAGCGTCTCGGCGTAGAGGTGATTGCCGTCGATCGCTATGCCGACGCACCAGCCATGCATGTCGCGCATCGCTCCCATGTCATTAATATGCTTGATGGTGATGCATTACGCCGTGTGGTTGAACTGGAAAAACCACATTATATCGTGCCGGAGATCGAAGCTATTGCCACCGATATGCTGATCCAACTTGAAGAGGAAAGACTGAATGTTGTCCCCTGCGCTCGCGCAACGAAATTAACGATGAATCGCGAGGGTATCCGTCGCCTGGCGGCAGAAGAGCTGCAGCTGCCCACTTCCACTTATCGTTTTGCCGATAGCGAAAGCCTTTTCCGCGAGGCGGTTGCTGACATTGGCTATCCCTGCATTGTAAAACCGGTGATGAGCTCTTCCGGCAAGGGGCAGACGTTTATTCGTTCTGCAGAGCAACTTGCTCAGGCATGGAAGTACGCTCAGCAAGGCGGTCGCGCCGGAGCGGGCCGCGTAATTGTTGAAGGCGTCGTTAAGTTTGACTTCGAAATTACCTTGCTAACCGTCAGCGCGGTGGATGGCGTCCATTTCTGTGCACCGGTAGGTCATCGCCAGGAAGATGGCGACTACCGTGAATCCTGGCAACCACAGCAAATGAGCCCGCTTGCCCTTGAACGTGCGCAGGAGATTGCCCGTAAAGTGGTGCTGGCACTGGGCGGTTATGGTCTGTTTGGTGTCGAGCTGTTTGTCTGTAGTGATGAGGTGATTTTCAGTGAGGTCTCCCCTCGTCCACATGATACCGGGATGGTGACGTTAATTTCTCAAGATCTTTCAGAGTTTGCCCTGCATGTACGTGCCTTCCTCGGACTTCCGGTTGGCGGGATCCGTCAGTATGGTCCTGCAGCTTCTGCCGTTATTCTGCCACAACTGACCAGTCAGAATGTCACGTTTGATAATGTGCAGAATGCCGTAGGCGCAGATTTGCAGATTCGTTTATTTGGTAAGCCGGAAATTGATGGCAGCCGTCGTCTGGGTGTTGCGCTGGCGACCGCTGAGAGTGTTGTTGACGCCATTGAACGCGCGAAGCACGCCGCCGGACAGGTAAAAGTACAGGGTTAAACCCGGCAAAAAAACGCTACAAAAATGCCCGATCGTAGATCGGGCGTTTTGACTTTTACAGCTTAGCGCCTTCTACAGCTTCACGCGCCAGCTTAGTAATGCGGTCGTAATCGCCCGCTTCCAGCGCATCTGCCGGAACCAGCCAGGAACCACCGATGCACAGCACGCTTTTCAGCGCCAGGTAGTCACGGTAGTTAGCCGGAGAAATACCACCCGTCGGGCAGAAACGGACCTGGGAGAACGGACCCGCGATCGCCTGCAGGGCTTTCACGCCGCCGTTAGCTTCAGCCGGGAAGAATTTGAACTCTTTCAAACCGTAGTCCATACCCAGCATCAGTTCGGAAACAGTGCTGATCCCCGGAATTAGAGGAATAGTCCCTTCGGTAGCAGCTTTCAGCAGCGGCTCGGTCAGACCCGGGCTAATTGCGAACTGTGCACCCGCTTCAGTGACTTCTGCCAGCTGCTGTGGATTCAGCACCGTACCGGCACCCACAATCGCTTCAGGCACTTCTTTGGCGATAGCACGGATAGCGTCAACTGCACACTCGGTACGCAGAGTCACTTCCAGAACGCGCACCCCACCAGCAACCAACGCTTTTGCCATCGGCACTGCGTGTTCCAGTTTTTTTACCACGATAACCGGTACAACCGGGCCGGTGGTCAGGATTGATTCTGCACTTGTTTTCCAGTTTTTCATCAGAGTTTTCTCTCGCCTGATTACAAATTTGTCGTCTTAAAAAGTGATACAGGTTGCGCCCTGTTCGGCACCGGACAGTTTTTCACGCAAGGCGCTGAATAATTCACGTCCTGTCCCCACGCGTGACGCGCTCAGGTCAGGAATGTGCGGTTCGCGAGCAGCCAGTTCCGCTTCGTCTACCAGCAGCGTCAGTTCGCCTGTCTGTCCATTCACACGAATGATGTCCCCGTCGCGCACTTTTGCCAGCAGCCCGCCATCGTAGGCTTCTGGTGTTACGTGGATAGCTGACGGCACTTTACCTGAAGCGCCGGAGAGTCGTCCATCGGTAACTAACGCAATTTTGAAACACCGGTCCAATAATACACCAAGTGGCGGCATGAGTTTATGTAATTCTGGCATTCCGTTCGCTTTTGGCCCCTGATGACGGACAACAACGACACAATCGCGGTCCAGCAAACCCGCTTCAAAGGCCGGCATAACGTCATGCTGGCTTTCAAAAACAACCGCTGGCGCTTCAATCACCTGGTTCTCAACCGGCACGGCAGAGGTTTTCATAACCGCACGGCCCAGGTTACCGCTTAACACTTTTGTCCCACCATGATGAGAGAAAGGTTGTTCGAAGGAAGCGATCACATTGCTGTCGAGTGATTTTTCCGCCCCTTCCCGCCAGTCCAGTTCACCATTATTCAGCCATGGTTCAAGGGTATAACGAGACAGACCAAAGCCTGCCACCGTATTGACATCTTCATGCAGCAGGCCTGCTTTGAGCAGTTCACGCACCAGAACCGGTACGCCACCTGCCGCCTGGAAGTGGTTAATATCGGCCGGACCGTTCGGGTAGAGACGTGCCATCAGCGGTACAACATCAGAAAGGTCAGAGAAGTCATCCCAGTTAATCTGAATACCGGCCGCGCGCGCCATCGCCACCAGGTGCATGGTGTGGTTAGTGGAACCACCGGTCGCCAGCAGTGCAACGATACCGTTCACCACCACTTTCTCATCGATCATCTTACCGATCGGCATCCATTCATTACCATTACCGGTCATGCGTGTAACCTGACGCGCAGCGGCAGCGGTCAAAGCATCGCGCAGCGGAGAATCCGGATGAACAAAAGAAGAGCCTGGCGACTGCATCCCCATAAATTCCACCACCATCTGGTTGGTGTTGGCAGTACCGTAGAAAGTACATGTTCCCGGCGCATGGTAAGACGCGGCTTCTGACTCCAGTAAGGCCATGCGGTCCACTTTACCTTCGGCATAAAGCTGGCGAATACGCACTTTTTCTTTATTTGGCAAACCGCTTGCCATCGGTCCAGACGGCACAAACACCGCAGGCAAATGACCAAACGACAGGGCTGCCATCGTCAGACCCGGGACAATCTTGTCGCACACACCGAGGAACAGAGCACCATCAAACATGTTATGGGACAGCCCCACCGCCGCAGACATCGCTATCACTTCGCGGCTTAGCAGCGACAATTCCATTCCATCCTGCCCCTGGGTGACACCATCACACATCGCCGGAACACCGCCCGCAACCTGACCAACCGCATTCGCTTCATGCAGGGCTTTACGAATGATTTCTGGATAGTGTTCATAAGGCTGGTGCGCGGAGAGCATGTCGTTATAGGAGGTGATGATGGCGATATTGTTACGCAACATGCTTTTCAAAGAGGCTTTGTCTTCTGGCTGGCAGGCAGCGAAACCGTGTGCCAGGTTACCGCATGCCAACTGCGAACGATGAACGGTCGACGTTTTCGCTTGTTCTATCCGGGCGAGATAAGCAGAGCGAGTCTCGCGCGAACGTTCAATGATTCGATTTGTTACGCGTAACAATTGTGGATTCATAAAGGCTCCTGAAATTGAGTTGTCAGAGCAGGATGATTCACAACGCGTTTCATTCAGAGGATTTATGAGTGAAACGCCTGTAACCGGAGCTCATAGGGCAAAAACGTTTCAGTCAGTGTAATAAAAAAAGCCTCGTGGGTGAATCCGCACGAGGCCTGAAAGTGTAAAAATTGTTCTACAATCTGTGCAAGATCATGTTACCGGTAAAATAACCATAAAGGATAAGCGCAGATATTACTCAAACTCATTCCAGGAACGACCATCACGGGTAATCATCGCCACCGAGGCAACGGGTCCCCAGGTTCCGGCCTGATACGGTTTCGGCGCATCATTGTCCATCGCCCACGCCTCAGTAATGGAGTCTACCCATTTCCAGGCTTCTTCCACTTCATCACGACGTACAAACAGTGCCTGAATACCACGCATGGTTTCCAGCAGCAGACGTTCATAGGCATCCGCCAGATGCGTCTGATTAAAGGTTTCTGAATAGCTCAGATCCAGCTTGGTGATTTGCAGGTTATGTTTGTGGTCAAGGCCAGGAACTTTATTCAGTACCTGGATATCCACGCCTTCATCAGGTTGCAGACGGATAGTCAGTTTATTCTGCGGCAGATCCTGCCACGACTCTTTAAACAGATTCAGTTCAGGTGTTTTGAAATAGACCACGACTTCAGAACATTTGGTCGGCAGACGTTTACCAGTACGCAGGTAGAATGGCACACCGGCCCAGCGCCAGTTATCAATGTCGACGCGGATCGCCACGAAGGTTTCTGTATTGCTGCTCTTGTTCGCACCCTCTTCTTCCAGATATCCCGGCACTTTTTTGCCCTGGGCGAAGCCCGCAGTATATTGCCCACGTACGGTTTTTTCGCGTACGTTGGAGCGGTCGATGCGGCGCAGGGACTTCAGTACTTTCACTTTTTCATCGCGGATGCTGTCTGCGCTCAGGTCAGATGGCGGAGACATCGCAATCATGCAGAGAATTTGTAGCAGGTGGTTCTGAATCATGTCACGCATCTGACCGGCTTTATCAAAATAGCCCCAGCGCCCTTCGATCCCCACTTCTTCTGCCACGGTAATCTCAACATGATCAATGGTGCGATTGTCCCAGTTATTCACAAACAGGGAGTTAGCAAAACGCAGCGCCAACAGGTTCAGCACCGTTTCTTTACCAAGATAGTGGTCGATACGGTAAACCTGGCACTCCTCGAAGTATTCGCCAACCTGATCATTGATTTCCTGCGAGGTCGCCAGCGACGTCCCCAGCGGTTTCTCCATGACTACGCGTGCCGGTTTAGCATTCAGTTTTGCCTCGCCAAGCCCTTTGCAAATTGCGCCAAAAGTGCTGGGCGGCATGGCAAAGTAGTTAATGGTGATACGATTTTTTTGATCCAGCATCGCGCCGAGACGGTTGAATGCAGCAGTGTCATTGACATCGAGATTACAAAAATCCAGACGTGCACTCAGGGTGTCCCATAAACCTTCATCAATGGTTTCTTTCATGAAAGTTTCGAGCGCCTCGCGGACAACTTTGGTATATGCCGCTTTATCCCAGTCAGCACGCCCTACGCCGATAATCCGGGTGTCCGGGTTGAGCTGACCGGCTTTTTCCAGTTGATACAGGGAAGGCAGCAATTTACGACGCGCAAGGTCGCCTTTCGCGCCGAAAATGACCAGGTCACAGGCCTGGGCTGTTTGCGTTACCGCCATGTCATTCTCCTTAAGTTAACTAACCCGGTACTTAAGCCAGGGTATACTTGTAATTTTCTTACGGTGCACTGTACTGCTTTTACGAGCTTGCGAAAACTGTAAACGCTTATCCACCCGTGCGATTACGGGAAAAGCGCGCAAAGCGCGGCAAAACTGATAAAAAAATCATCGTTTTCCATTCGGTAAAAATCTGACACTGATCATGTTATGAAAAAAAATAACAACTTTTTTATCTGCTTTTGTCATTAACACGGCACACAGGCGTAATATCTGACAAAACTGCATTTCGATTTCTTTCAGTGCGGAAATCGTCATTACCCGTGAGTCTCTTTACATCATGAATATGCTGGAAAAAATCCAGTCTCAGCTGGAACATTTGAGCAAATCAGAGCGCAAAGTTGCCGAGGTCATTCTGGCTTCGCCCGATAACGCGATCCATTCGAGTATTGCTGCTATGGCACTGGAAGCCAATGTTAGCGAACCGACGGTGAATCGTTTCTGTCGCAGCATGGACACGCGCGGTTTTCCTGATTTTAAACTTCATCTGGCACAGAGTCTGGCGAATGGCACTCCCTATGTTAATCGCAATGTCAATGAAGATGACAGCGTTGAATCATACACAGGGAAAATATTTGAGTCCGCAATGGCAACGCTTGATCATGTCCGTCATTCACTGGATAAATCTGCCATCAACCGCGCCGTCGACTTGCTCACTCAGGCAAAAAAAATCGCCTTTTTCGGATTAGGCTCTTCAGCCGCCGTTGCCCACGATGCGATGAATAAGTTCTTTCGTTTTAATGTTCCGGTGGTGTACTCCGATGATATCGTGCTGCAACGCATGAGTTGTATGAATTGTAGCGACGGAGACGTGGTGGTGCTGATTTCTCACACTGGAAGAACAAAAAATCTGGTCGAGCTGGCGCAGCTGGCTCGCGAAAACGACGCAATGGTGATTGCCCTCACCTCTGCGGGTACCCCGCTCGCCCGGGAAGCAACGCTGGCAATTACCCTCGACGTACCGGAAGATACTGACATTTATATGCCCATGGTTTCTCGACTTGCACAGCTGACCGTGATAGATGTGCTGGCGACAGGATTTACTTTGCGACGCGGTGCAAAATTCAGAGATAACTTGAAGCGGGTCAAGGAAGCGCTGAAGGAATCGCGTTTTGATAAGCAGTTACTTAATTTAAGTGACGATCGCTAAAAACGACTGTCACTGTCCTAATCTTATACGACATCCGAATGAGATTAATTTATCGCCATCGCGGCGTTATTTCATTCGGATTTCATGTTCAAGCAACACCTGGTTGTTTCAGTCAACGGAGTATTACATGTCCAGAAGGCTTCGCAGAACAAAAATCGTTACCACGTTAGGCCCAGCAACAGATCGCGATAATAATCTTGAAAAAGTTATCGCGGCGGGTGCCAACGTTGTACGTATGAACTTTTCTCACGGCTCGCCTGAAGATCACAAAATGCGCGCGGATAAAGTTCGTGAGATTGCCGCAAAACTGGGGCGTCATGTGGCTATTCTGGGTGACCTCCAGGGGCCCAAAATCCGTGTATCCACCTTTAAAGAAGGCAAAGTTTTCCTCAATATTGGGGATAAATTCCTGCTCGACGCCAACCTGGGTAAAGGTGAAGGCGACAAAGAAAAAGTCGGTATCGACTACAAAGGCCTGCCTGCTGACGTCGTGCCTGGTGACATCCTGCTGCTGGACGATGGTCGCGTCCAGTTAAAAGTACTGGAAGTTCAGGGCATGAAAGTGTTCACCGAAGTCACCGTCGGTGGTCCCCTCTCCAACAATAAAGGTATCAACAAACTTGGCGGCGGTTTGTCGGCTGAAGCGCTGACCGAAAAAGACAAAGCAGACATTAAGACTGCGGCGTTGATTGGCGTAGATTACCTGGCTGTCTCCTTCCCACGCTGTGGCGAAGATCTGAACTATGCCCGTCGCCTGGCACGCGATGCAGGATGTGATGCGAAAATTGTTGCCAAGGTTGAACGTGCGGAAGCCGTTTGCAGCCAGGATGCAATGGATGACATCATCCTCGCCTCTGACGTGGTAATGGTTGCACGTGGCGACCTCGGTGTGGAAATTGGCGACCCGGAACTGGTCGGCATTCAGAAAGCGTTGATCCGTCGTGCGCGTCAGCTAAACCGAGCGGTAATCACGGCGACCCAGATGATGGAGTCAATGATTACTAACCCGATGCCGACGCGTGCAGAAGTCATGGACGTAGCAAACGCCGTTCTGGATGGTACTGACGCTGTGATGCTGTCTGCAGAAACTGCCGCAGGGCAGTATCCGTCAGAAACTGTTGCAGCCATGGCGCGCGTTTGCCTGGGTGCGGAAAAAATCCCGAGCATCAACGTTTCTAAACACCGTCTGGACGTTCAGTTCGACAATGTGGAAGAAGCTATTGCCATGTCAGCAATGTACGCAGCTAACCACCTGAAAGGCGTTACGGCGATTATTACCATGACCGAATCGGGTCGTACCGCGCTGATGACCTCCCGTATCAGCTCTGGTCTACCAATTTTCGCCATGTCGCGCCATGAACGTACGCTGAACCTGACTGCTCTCTATCGTGGCGTTACGCCGGTGCACTTTGATAGCGCTAATGACGGCGTAGCAGCTGCCAGCGAAGCGGTTAATCTGCTGCGCGATAAAGGTTACTTGATGTCTGGTGACCTGGTGATTGTCACCCAGGGCGACGTGATGAGTACCGTGGGTTCTACTAATACCACGCGTATTTTAACGGTAGAGTAATCTCACCTGCCCCGGCCGCTGATGGCCGGGGTATTTAGCAACACATAAATTAGGACTACTTATTCAATCCAATCATAATCACAGCCCCCTGTAAAATGAATACAGGGATAGCCTGAATGGAGATCTAAATAGCTTGCAAGACGTCGCATACCCGCTTCCTCTGCAACACTATGTCCAATAACTGCCATCGGTAAGCCACTATCTTTGGAGTATTGTGTCTGCACCCATGTTTTAATTGAATCGTTAATCGTAATATAATAATCAGCCTGATATTCCATATATTGTATTGGATCACAAAAACAGCCTGCCCCAATGCCAACAGTTCTGACTACTCTGGCTTGGTAATGCTGCCAACTTACTGATTTAGTGTATGATGGTGATTTTAAGGTGCTTGCGTGGCTTCCATTTCCATCAGATGTCCTTCCTGCTCCGCTACTGAAGGCGTGGTGCGTAACGGCAAAAGCACTGCCGGACATCAGCGCTATCTCTGCTCTCATTGCCGTAAAACATGGCAACTACAGTTCACTTACACCGCCTCTCAGCCCGGTACGCACCAGAAAATCATTGATATGGCCATGAATGGCATCGGATGTCGCGCCAGTGCACGCATTATGGGCGTTGGCCTCAACACGGTTTTACGTCACTTAAAAAACTCAG
>NZ_MIIV01000040.1:0-12203 GCF_001743015.1 Shigella sp. FC1567 | reverse complement strand
TCGGCCTTTGAGGTCGTGGTATGGATGACGGATGGCTGGCCGCTGTATGAATCACGCCTGAAGGGAAAGCTGCACGTTATCAGCAAGCGTTACACTCAGCGCATTGAGCGACATAATCTGAATCTGAGACAACATCTGGCAAGGCTGGGACGGAAGTCACTGTCGTTCTCAAAATCGGTGGAGCTGCATGACAAGGTCATCGGGCATTATCTGAACATAAAACACTATCAGTAAGTTGGAGTCATTACCCCAGTCGTTAATGACTTTTACACCGCATGGGTTCATCGGCGCTTCACCAATCCCCATACCGATACGCACCAACACGAACTGCGTAAAGTTGTGCACCATGCCAGACATTGCCTGGAACAGTGACCAGAAGAACATTCCCAGTCCCAGCATCAGGCGTGGGCCTTTACGATCCAATAGTGGGCCGCAAGGAAGTTGCGCAATCCCGTAAGCGAGTGAAAACACGGAGAGCAAAGCGCCGATTTCAGTGGCACTTAATCCCAATTCTTCACGAATCGTTAAATTTGCTACCGACAGCGAACTGCGGTCGAGATAATTGATTACCGCCGCAAAAAATAATAACAACATGGCGGTGGTTTGAATGCGTTTAATTCGGGTACTGCGTTGAACTAATCCATCTGGTGGCACGGGAATATCTGCCGACGAAGATGGAGTAAATGAAGAACGCGGATCGATGGTGATATTTTCTTTTTCCACGCCGGACTCCTGTATTTATAATTTTAATTGTTTACGTAATTGTGCATTACGCATGGTTGACATTAACGGCAGGTTAAAGTTTTAGGACTTTACTACCGCTCACAAAAACATTTTTAGTCGACTGATTGTGAGCATAGGTAAGCGGGAATTTCCCGGTATTTATCTTTTGATAAAACCGTGCACCCGCTAATAGTTTGCTGTTTTTAATCCGTACTTAATGAGCATAACGCGTGTTCTCATTAATGGATCGAATCATTGATTGTTTAGCTGAATTCAAATGGTTACGGAGCGCAAGGGTGGCATCGAGGTCACTGCGGCAAATCAGAGCGCTGAGAATGGTCATATGCTCATCGACGGCAATGATATTGCGCTGTTTAAGATCGCTTTCGTCCCATTGATAGTGAAAATGAAAGATGACTGAGATGATCTCAAGCGATTGATCAAAAAAGATATTGTCGGCAGCTGAAAGCAGTAAGGAGTGAAAATCTCTGTCAAGTTGCGAGAACATGCGAAAGCTATTGCCGATGTTGTCACGCAGTAGCCGATGACGTTCGAGCATGGTTTTCGCCTGCAGCCAGCGGGGATCATGATCAGGCAGGTTGAGAAAGTGCTGAAGTGAATGTGTTTCGAGCATTTCGCGTAGCTCAAACAGCTGCTCGGCGTAGGATTGATCGAATTGCTTCATGCTCCACTGGCCGCGCTTTTCGCTTTGAATAAGATTATAACGGCCGAATTTTAAAAGATATTCTCTTACAACCACCGGGCTGACACCCGCGGCCCGAGCCAGTTGCAGTTCAGAAAAAGTTTCCCCTGGGCGTAACTGGCGCTGGTTTATCAGCGTGAAAAAAGCCTGCTCAAACACTTTGTTTTGTTCACTCATTGAAGCGGTAGTACAGGCGAAACCGTCATCGTGGTCAGGTTTACGCGCAATAACATAGTCGTTTCCAACCTGCGTCAAGACGCCGCATTCGCGTAAATGGCTGAGAATATGACGCACTGTGGTGCGGCTGATGTTGTACATTTCCGCCAGCGCACTTTGCGATGGAAGTGGGGAAGGGATATGACCCCGCGCCATATCATCAATGACCTGGTTAATCACATTGTGGCGTAAATTTTGTGAACGACTCATATTTTCCTCCTTGTGAGTCCATTAAAACCCGATTTAAAACATTTTTATGCGTGTGTTTTCACAAAACAGATTTTCCGTTCCGCTGCCATTTTTCATTTTCATTGATATCTAAGGCAACAAAAAATGGAGAGCCGAATCATGTCTACGATGAATGTTTTAATTTGCCAGCAGCCGAAAGAATTAGTCTGGAAACAACGCGAGATACCTATTCCGGGTGACAATGAAGCATTAATAAAAATTAAGTCTGTCGGGATTTGCGGTACCGATATTCATGCCTGGGGTGGAAATCAACCATTTTTTAGTTATCCACGTGTTTTAGGCCATGAAATATGTGGGGAGATTGTTAGGCTGGGTAAAAATATTGCTGATCTTAAAAATGGTCTGCAAGTTGCTGTGATCCCTTATGTTGCCTGTCAGCAATGCCCGGCGTGTAAAAGCGGGCGTACCAATTGCTGTGAAAAAATTTCAGTCATTGGCGTGCATCAGGATGGCGGTTTTAGTGAGTATTTGAGCGTGCCGGTGGCGAACATTTTGCCCGCAGACGGTATTGACCCGCAGGCGGCAGCATTGATTGAACCTTTCGCTATTAGCGCTCATGCGGTGCGTCGCGCAGCCATTGCTCCCGGCGAGCAGGTGCTGGTGGTCGGGGCGGGGCCAATCGGTCTGGGCGCGGCGGCAATCGCTAAAGCCGATGGCGCACAGGTGGTGGTGGCGGATACCAGTCCGGCGCGCCGTGAACATGTGGCAACGCGTCTGGAATTACCTTTACTGGACCCGTCAGCCGAAGATTTTGACGCGCAGCTACGGGCGCAGTTTGGTGGTTCGCTGGCGCAGAAAGTGATCGACGCGACAGGTAATCAACATGCGATGAATAACACCGTGAATTTGATTCGTCACGGCGGCACGGTGGTATTTGTCGGCCTGTTTAAAGGTGAGTTGCAGTTCTCCGATCCGGAATTCCATAAAAAAGAAACGACGATGATGGGTAGCCGCAACGCCACGCCGGAAGATTTTGCTAAAGTCGGTCGACTGATGGCGGAAGGAAAAATCACTGCTGACATGATGTTAACCCATCGCTATCCGTTCGCCACGCTGGCAGAAACCTACGAGCGCGATGTGATTAACAATCGTGAGTTGATTAAGGGTGTAATTACTTTCTGATAAGGCGAGATTATTAAAGTTGCCATGCAGCGTCCGGGGAAGTGTTGGGCGCTGTTTTTTTCTGTTTCTCAATGATGTTTTGTAGGCCGCAGAAGGTGTGTAGGTCGCACCTTATGCGACCTACACATCAGTCAGGAATTATCCTTCACGTTCCACCACTTTAATTTCCACCATGCCGATCCCGAGCTTACGTGGCGAGTGTCCGAGGATATTCCCTTCGTTGGTTGAGACAGGTTCCGGCGGCACAATTACCAGTGTGTCGGCATCGGTTGGGTTATCGAAATGCAGTGTGGTGGTGGTCACTTCATTGCCCAGCACAAGGGTTTGTTCTTCATTGCCTACGCGTACCGGAATAGGACGGCTGGCGTTATTGCCGTATGCTTTGGCGGTAATCACCAGGTCAAATTTCTTTGGCAGCGGATGCTTGTACTCGATTTTTACTTCATCGCCCAGCTGCGCGTTGGACCAGCGGCCCCACGACTCTGGACGGGAAATCCCACTAAACTGTTTCACCTCTTCTGGCGCACCGGCGACGTTGAAGATGAAACTGTCGGCTTTGTAGCGAATATCGTTATCAACAATTTTCAGCGTATCGACATTGCCTTTATAACGCGCCATGTCGATGACCGTATCTTTAAATGCCGTTTTGCCCTGCCATGTTGTTTTGTCAACATGTTGAACAATTTGCTGACCGCCAAGCTGCCCTTGCGAGACACACCAGTCGGTGGAGAGTGCCAGTTCCGGAGCCCAGAGTTGTGCCATCTTATAGCAACGGTCAACCCAGACGAAATTGTCGCGTGGAGCGAAATCGGCCAGCTGGAAACGCAGCGGTGCTGAGTATTCGCTTTCCGGCAGCGGTTCCACGCGTTTGTCTGAAACCCGCAACAGCAGCGGCAAACGGAAATGGCTACCCGAGAAGGCAATCATGTTTTTCTGCTGGTCGATGGTGAACTCTTTCATCTCTTTAGGGAATTTCCACAGGCGGATGATATCCGGCTTCCACGCCAATGTTTTCTCTTTGATATTGAGGAAGATTTCCGACATCGACTGCCCGGATAAACTGCTACGACCAAGTCCGAGATAGTTATCGCCACCGAGAATGTCCAGCACCGTCGCGCCGTTATCCATCGTGTTACGCTTCACTGCCAGCGTCTCTTGCTGCGGCTTGTCGCCACGAATGACAAAAAACAGGTTATTGCGATCCTGCTTATTGAGGTATTTCCACGCCGTGTTGTTCATCGCTAAATGGTCAGAAGAGACGACGATGACGGTATCTTTAAACCACGGTGACGCTTTGATTTTGTTGATAAACGCCGCGATATTCTCCTGGCTGCAACTTACCGCGCTGAATGACTGGTTCGGCTTACCGTCAAAATCATATTTTTTGCGGTTACAGGTACGCGAGATAAAACCATCCGGGTGATGGGTATCGACTGTCAGGGTAAACAGTGAGAATCGCTGACCTGAGCGGGAAAGCTCTTCAAACTTTTTCCACGCTTCATCGAGAACGGTATCGTCGTAGAATCCCCAGTCGTTGCGATAGTGCGGGTCGGCCACCACGCTTTTCAGCTCTTCTGAGCCGTATAAGTGGTCGAAGCCATGCGACTTCAGGAACACATCTTTACCGGCAAAACGCAGATTCGCGCCCTGCACGAAATAGTTCTGATAACCCGAGTTTTTCAGGATATCGCCCAGACAGATGTTCTGCGGGAAGAAGCTGGAGACAGAGGCGGAGGCGTTGCCTTCAAAGGGGGCAAACAGCGGTATGCCGCACTGAGAAGCCACCATGCCCGCAATCGTGTAATCCGTTCCTGGCAGCTGCTGCGTGTGGCTGAAATCCAGGCCTTCATTTTTCAACGCGCCCAGTTCAGGCGTGAGATCCGGGAAAGCTTCGTTATCAAAATAGGTCCGCTCGAGACTTTCGCCGTAGATATAAACCAGGTTGAGTTTCGGGTCAGGGATAGTTTTCGACGGCTCTTTATAATAAGCCGCAAAGTCCGGGTCGCCATCGCGTGACTGGGATTTCACCAGTTCCGTTATCTGACGAAATGCCGGGCTGGCGTCCACCGAACCCAGCGCCAGTAAGAGCGCCAGCAGGCTGTAACCAAAATGGTGCGGATGATGGCGACGATGGCGCAGGATCCAGCCCAGCGCACCGAACACCGCTGTCAGCCCCAGCACAATGCCGATACCCGGCAGGATGTATTTGCTGACGCCAGCACCGGTCAGGCTGTTGGTTAAGGTATAGAGAACCGCGTCGTTAATACCATCGCCAGTAAAATAGTCGCTGGCAAACAGGGTGATATTTAAAACGACAAATAGCCCCAGCACCGTTAATGTGGCTGCAAACCACCAGGTGTTACGTCCCGCTTTCCATGCGTAAATCAGCACAGAGGCGAGAAAAAGGGCGAAAGAGAGTAGTTCTGACAACGGGCGATCCTCACTAAACCGGGCCGTTTAGCCAACGTTTAAGCTTTTTGAGAAGAACAATGTAATGGCGTCGCCATATTGCTGCAATTCTAGTGTCAAAAAAATGCGATGTTGTTAGGAATTAGTTTATAAACAGACTTTTTTGATCGCGGTCGCTTCCCGTGTAACAGGGGGAAAACCGTCCAGAAGCAGGGAAAAGGGCAGGAGAGAGCCGCGTCAGCCGGGTAACAGCTAAAACGCGGCGTTTCGCGGTTCAGGAAATGAAGTTCAGCCCCTGCTTTAACACCAGATCGCAGGCTTTGGTTTTCACCTTTTCTGCCAGCGGAGTCGTTCCGATGTTATCCAGATTGAGTTGCTGACCATCTTTGGTTTTCAGCAAACCCTGAATGCCATCCAGATAGTTGGTGTCTTCTTTTTGCTCTTCACTGTTCAGGCCCAGCTTTTCCAGCACCTGGTTCTTGATGTTTTCGGCATCGGTTACCGACGCCAGCTTTTGCTTCGCGCAGTATTGCAGAATGCCTGCGGCGTTGTTCATGTTATCTGCGCTTAAGGCCTGGTTCCCGCTGTTAAGCAAGTTAGTTAATGACGCGAGCGACCAACCGCCTTCCTGTGTCGTGCTGTTTTGGTTGCCAAGTTCGCTGGCGGCGCTGGAGAGCGCATCTTTCCAGGACGCAGCATGCACCCCGGTGGAAATTAATGCGCTGGCGGCAATGGCACAGCACAGAAGATGTTTAACAGTTTCCATCATCATTACTCAAGGTGGAATTGTGTCGCAGTATACCGCCAGAAACGGGGATTAATACTCTTTACCTGTTACCCGGCTACGGTAGCTATCCCAGTTGAAGATCACCCACAAACTGTTACCCAGGCGCATACGGTCCATCACGCGTTCGCCCAGCAACTTGGTCATCTCTTCCATATTACTGTTGGTCAGCATCCCGGTTGGGCGTTTGGAAGAAGAGCGGCGATCGACGATCTGGTTGATGATCACTTTTTCGTATTTCGATTCGGTCTGCACGCCGATCTCATCGATCACCAGCAGATCAACGTTGCTCAGATCGTTAAGCAGTTGTTCTTCACTGGTACCGCTATTCCTGAAGGTATCTTTCATCGCCGACATAATATCGGCCACGGTGATGATCAATACGGATTTACCGCGTAGCAGCAGCTCGTTGCAGATTGCCGCCGCCAGATGGTTTTTGCCGGTTCCTGGCTTACCAGAAAAGATGAAGCTGGCGATGTTGCCGTCAAACTCTTCGACGTACTGGCGCGCTTTGCTTAACGCATTCATCTGCCCTTCACACTCAACGCGATAGTTCTCAAAGGAGCAGTTCTGATGCAGTGGCCGAATACCGGAGCGGTTAAAGGTGCGCTGCATTTTCATCGCCCGATTTTCACGTTCGAGAGCGGCGGAGCGGATCGCTCCTTGTTCTTTCTGCCAGGCCAGTAGTTCTTCACCCGTTTTGAATGCAGGTTTGATATGGGCAGGCATCATTTTTTGCAGGCGTTGCATCAGGTCGCCAACGTTTTTCATCGTTACCCTCTGAATCCTGGTGGAATTTGACTGTCAGGTTCGCTGACCGTATTCACATCTCGTTTCGGCAGTCCGCCGTTGCTGGCACGACCGATTTGCAGGCTGCGCGCCAGTTTTTGTTGCCACTGCACATGGTGAAAGACTTTACCTTCCGCCTGCCAGTAGGCAATGAATGAGGCCAGTTCTTCGGTGGTCACCGGCTCTCTTAGTGCCACACCCCATAGCGCCGCCAGGCGGATAAAATCGGCATCGGGTTGCCAGTCCGGATACATGGCGAATTTCCCCATGGGTACAGCAACGGGAGCGGCTTGCGGTTCCTGATAGAGTTGATCGTCCAGAGCGACATCGCTTCCCGGACGCGCCAGCTTTTCTTCCAGCGCCAGCAGTTCAGCCAGGCGTGCAGGCGTGACGGCATAAAACGCCGGGGCATTGTTAGCAAATACGGCAACCACACCGCCTTCAGCTTTTGCCAGAACGGTTTGGTGATCGTGTACCAGGGCGTCAATACCAACGACGTCCGGGGTCAAAACTCTGGAAGACATACTGTTTCTCAAATATGGAACGATGAACGAGAAGGGAGATAACTTTTATAGTAACACACGGAGGAGAGGAGGCTGTCTCTCATCCGTGTGCTTTAAGCGAGGCAATTTTATACGCGAGGGCGCTTGCGGTACAACCATAATCCAGGAATGGAAAGACCGATGGATAACGCACCAACAATCGATGAAGCTGTAAGAAAGTTGGTTAACAGGGTAATCATCAACGGTTCGCTGTAACCTAACTGGCTGATTTTTACCGCCGAAATCATTGCGGTATAAGCCGATATGCCCGGGAACATAGGGATAACAGCCGCCACGGTAAACACTTTCGGATGCGCCAGATACCAGCGCGACCATTGAATACCAATGGTGCCGACCAGCATGGAGGCCATAAAGGTTGACCACTCAATATTCAGCCCTCTGGTCATTAAGATCATTCGTGAACCATGACCAATCGCGCCAAGCAGCGCACACCAGCGTAATGCCCGAACGGGAA
The DNA here is from genome assembly GCF_001743015.1 of Shigella sp. FC1567. Taxonomy (NCBI): domain Bacteria; kingdom Pseudomonadati; phylum Pseudomonadota; class Gammaproteobacteria; order Enterobacterales; family Enterobacteriaceae; genus Shigella; species Shigella sp. FC1567. The sequence continues at coordinate 4,191 of NZ_MIIV01000040.1, read as the reverse complement.
CGTTGAACACCATCGCAAAGCCGACCGCTGGAATGGCGGCGAGGATCATATCCTGCGTCAATGCAAACAGAAACTCGATCACACCCATCCGCGTAGCCCCCAAATCGTCAGTGCCATCACCACGCCGACGCAGGTAGCCAGTGTCAGCAGACTGGCGATCGCCCAGCGTGCCAGTCCGGTATTGATGTGGCCTTTAAACATATCGGCGACGGCATTAATCAACGGAAATCCCGGCACCAGCAGCAGAACGCTGGCGGCCATCGCGATAGTGGGTGTATTGCTGAAAGTGGGAAGTTGCAAAAGCAATCCGGAAATGGTGGTGGCGGCGAAAGCGGTGAGGCAAAAGTTGATCTGCGGATGAAGATGACGTTGTGCCAGCAGCTGGCGGATATACATCGCGGCCGTACTGGCAAAGAAGGTGATGATGGCACCATCCCAGCCACCTTTATTGAGTTTGCAGAAACAGGCGCAAGAAAGGCCAACCATTAAGGCTACCAGCCATCTTGGGTAACGTAATGGCTGAATTTGGCTAAATCGTTTCTCTACGCCTTTGTAATCCAGCAGATGGTGCTCCGCCAGAATCACAATGTGCTGGACTTCAGTCACCACATGCATATTAATGCCGCGATCGTGATTTTTACGTGTCGATGTCAGGCATTGCCCATCTTTAATGGTTGTCAGCACTATGGCGTTCGAAGAGATAGAACTTTCGACGCTGTCCATCCCCAACGCCCGACCCAGTCGTGAGGAAAGCTCATCAACCAACGCGCTTTCCGCACCATGTTGCAAAAGAAATAATCCACACTGGATACAAAGCCGTGTTACGGCTCGCTGTTGCTCAGTTTGCATAACTCGCCCTTTGTCATAGACGTGCTGCGTATTGTTCAGATAATGAGAATCCATTTGTATCATGAAGCACGGTTGTTTTGCGGTAGGTTAAGATCAAAATTGCGCTGATTAATCCTGGTTATCGGGACAAGCTCGGTGATAAAAAGCGAATTATCTCTCGCCGCAAACAAACTATCACATGAATATTATCACTATAATGAATTTATTGTTTGGCCTTTACGAATCAGGATAATAGATAACCGGGCACGTTTTTTAATGTTAACAAGTTAAAACCATCAGATTTCATTGAATAAATATTGGTTGTGTGACTTTTCATTCTGCGGGAAGGGATATCATTTAATTATAAATTAAATGAATGTGATTTCTGTTTTTCATTAAGTATTCCTAACAACTTAATGTAGATATTTTAAATGTCTCCAGGCTATTTCACCAGGTTATCATTTGATGCTAACCTTCTGACACATGCAGTGGAGTTGTTGTGCAGCAGGAGTATGCTGATATGAAAGTGAATGCTAAGGATAATTTATTCGCTTAATCTATTAATTTGCTGGAAACATTTAAGGAATGAATATCCTGAATAAACCATCATGATTTTTAGACAGTGGATGTGGAGGAAATATGTTGCCAGGATGCTGCAAAAATGGAATTGTTATCAGTAAAATACCTGTTATGCAAGCAGGGTTAAAAGAGGTCATGAGGACTCACTTCCCTGAATATGAAATAATATCCAGCGCCTCTGCGGAGGACTTTACCTTATTACAATTACGTCGTTCCGGATTAGTCATTGCTGATTTAGCCGGTGAAAGTGAAGATCCACGTTCTGTTTGTGAACATTATTATTCTTTAATCTCACAATATCGGGAAATTCACTGGGTTTTCATGGTGTCACGCTCCTGGTATTCCCAGGCAGTAGAATTGCTCATGTGCCCTACGGCGACGTTATTGTCTGATGTTGAACCCATTGAGAATCTGGTCAAGACCGTACGTTCCGGCAATACGCACGCAGAGCGTATCAGCGCCATGCTGACCTCTCCGGCAATGAATGAAACTCATGATTTTAGCTATCGCTCCGTCATTCTCACTCTTTCAGAGCGCAAGGTACTGCGGCTATTAGGTAAAGGATGGGGCATCAACCAGATAGTTTCGTTGCTTAAGAAAAGTAATAAAACTATCAGCGCCCAAAAAAACAGTGCGATGCGTCGACTGGCAATTCACAGCAACGCTGAAATGTATGCATGGATAAATAGCGCGCAGGGTGCAAGAGAACTTAACTTGCCTTCTGTTTATGGAGATGCCGCAGAATGGAACACAGCCGAATTAAGAAGAGAAATGTCGCACTCATAGAAAAATGCGTCATGAGCAGTATCGGTATTGAGAGTTTATTCAGAAAGTTTGCGGGTAACCCTTATAAGCTCCATACCTATACCAGTCAGGAGTCATTTCAGGATGCCATGTCGCGGATCTCATTTGCGGCGGTCATTTTTCTTTTTCTGCCATGAGAAGTGAGCGCAGAGAGGGATTATCTTGCCTGACTGAACTGGCGATTAAGTTTCCGCGTACCCGGCGTTTAGTTATTGCGGATGATGATATTGAAGCTCGGCTGATTGGTTCATTGTCGCCATCACCGCTGGACGGTGTATTAAGTAAAGCGTCAACGCTGGAGATTTTTCATCAGGAACTCTTTTTGTCATTAAATGGTGTACGTCAGGCGACCGACCGACTGAACAATCAGTGGTACATTAACCAAAGCCGGACGCTAAGCCCGACGGAGAGAGAAATATTGCGCTTTATGTCGCGTGGCTACTCAATGACACAAATTGCCGAGCAGCTTAAACGCAATATCAAAACGATCCGTGCACATAAATTTAATGTGATGTCGAAACTGGGCGTCAGTTCTGATGCAGGGGTGTTGGAGGCCGCAGATATTCTGTTATGTATGCGGCATTGCGAAGCAAGTAATGTGTTGCATCCCTATTAATCCGCATGATGCCGGGTTTACTTCCCCGGCAGTGCTTTCATTTCAGCGTACAATCGCCACATTGCTGCACATCCGGTAAGCGATAACGCTGGCAGCAGGTTCGGCGCACCAGCAGGCCATCGCGCAGCACGACGGTACGCCAGAGTGGATTATCTTCACCGTTCGTGAGCGTTTTCTCAAAAAAGAGGGCATGGCGCAGCGATTCAACCGTCGCCTCGCCGAGCAGTTGCTTCATCTCAGTGAGATACCAGTTGATCAAATAACCGGTATTACTCCAGATAAGTTTGCCGTTGATCTCTCCGGTCGCTTCTAGTGCCTGCACAACCGGAACCAGCGCCTGGCTGATTAACGTTTCCATTCGCTGCTGCGGCGAATGTGGTGTTGCGTTTTTATCTTCACACACATCGACCCAGAAACAGGCGACGCGTCCGGTTTCGTGAAACTCAGCATGGAAATGTTCCGGCGACACATCTAATGCCTTTTCCTGCGTCAGTAGCGCCAGCATTAATGGTGGCACCATCAGGCCGATATACCATTGTGCCCATAGTGAGATCAGCGGTTTGTTCTCGCGGATCATCGTTGGTTGGTTGCGATAGATATGATCGGAATAGACCGCGAGTAGAGAACTTAGCGCATTCGGTGATGACCATTGCGCCAGCGTCATGGCGTTAAGCGGAGCGGGTTCATCCAGGCGGATAAACTCGAGCAAATGTTCACGATGTTTGGCGATCGTCGCACGTACGGCTTGTGCAAGCCCAGCATCCTGCGGCTGGAGATGCGTTCGCCAGATGATATCTTCATAGAGCGGTGCGGAACGATAGGCCATAATCGGGATAGTAATCTAAATGATAATGATTGCTAATCCTAGCGATAGGTTTACCCGATAGCAAGGGATTTCTCTGGCTTGCAAATGATAAAAATTATCATATGATATTAGTTATCATTATCAATGAAAGAGATGAAACCATGTTGCAACGTACGCTGGGCAGTGGCTGGGGAGTGTTGCTGCCGGGATTGCTGATTGCAGGGCTGATGTATGCGGATTTATCGCCGGATCAGTGGCGGATTGTCATTCTGATGGGATTAGTATTGACGCCGGTGATGCTGTATCACAAACAGTTACGGCATTACGTTTTGCTACCATCGTGCCTGGCGCTTATTGCTGCCATCATGCTGATGATAATGAATTTGAATCAGGGATGAAAAATCAAGGAAGAAACAAGAAAGGAAGTAAAGATAATTGGTGCGAGGGGGGGGACTTGAACCCCCACGTCCGTAAGGACACTAACACCTGAAGCTAGCGCGTCTACCAATTCCGCCACCTTCGCCCAGTGCGAGCAATTATCAACGTTGGTTTTTGGTGC
>NZ_MIIV01000039.1:0-12306 GCF_001743015.1 Shigella sp. FC1567 | reverse complement strand
CCCCAGAGAAGTCAGTGGGTTACGCAGAGAATCGTAACGGGATACCAGATCAAGAGCCTGTCCAATGTGCATAAAAAAATCCGGAAACAAGTGAGCGTTTCCGGATTCTTACACAGCCACTGGATCGGTCAACTGATCCTTAACTGATCGGCATTACGTCGATCAGGACGCACTTTTTAGTATTTACTTCATATTACTTCAGGTATTCACCCGTACGCAGAGCTTCAATTCGTTTATCCAGCGGCGGGTGAGTCATGAACAACTCACTGAGCGATTTCGACTTACCATTAATGCAGAAAGCCATCATGCTGGTTGCTTCTTGCGGTTCATAGCTGGTTTTCAGGCGCTGCAGCGCGGCAATCATTTTCTCGCGACCAACCAGTTTTGCCGAACCGGCATCAGCATGGAATTCACGATGACGCGAGAACCACATGGTGATAATGCTCGCCAGAATACCAAACACCAGTTCCAGAACCGTTGCAACCGCAAAGTAGATCAGCGGGTTGCCGTTGCTCTCTTCACCTTCATCACGATTTCCGCCCATAAAACCCGCGGCAAGCTGCGCCAGAATACGGGAAATAAAGATAACGAAGGTGTTCACCACGCCCTGAATCAGCGTCATGGTGACCATATCACCATTGGCGATGTGGCTGATTTCGTGAGCAATTACCGCCTCGGCTTCATCCGGGCTCATGTTCTGCAGCAAACCGGTGCTGACAGCAACCAGAGAGGCATCACGGCGCGCACCGGTTGCAAAAGCGTTGATGTCCGGCGCATGGTAGATAGCCACTTGCGGCATAGCGATCCCTGCCTGACGAGCCTGGGTTGCTACAGTATTGACCAGCCAACGTTCCCTTTCGTTACGCGGTTGCTCGATCACTTCCCCGCCAACAGATCGTAATGCCATCCATTTGGACATCAGAAGCGAAACGAAGGAACCACCAAAACCGAACAGCAAGGCCATGATCATCAGCCCCTGAACGCTGCTCGACTGTATCCCTGTCAGGCTCAGTACCAGCCCGAAAACGACCATTACGGCCAGGTTCGTTAGCAGGAAGAGCGCGATTCGCATCATAATTTTCTTTTTACCTCAGTTTAACAAAACGCAATATGCGATACCCACATCGTATGGGTTACGCGACTATTTTCAAGTCTGGATAGTGCGTAAGTCACCAGAAAGACACAACTTTACATTTTGTAGCATCTGATTTACGGCATCTTGCCGCTGTTAAAAAATCAGCACAATTTCTTGTGCCTGATTGATATTACTTGACGGGAGCGGGTTGTTCCGCGGGTCTGGCTTTTTCAAGCTTCGCCAGATCGAGTGCGATATTCACCGTCTCATCCAGATAAGGATCCGGCTCTTGGTAATCTTTCGGTAGATCATCCAGCTTCTTCAACTCCGGTTTACCTTCGCGTTTAAAGCGTTCGTTCAAACGCGCCAGACGCGTCGCATCATCTTCATTATTCTCTTTCTCACGCACAGCGTAGTTCAGAGAAACGATATTGCGCTTGTCCTTCATAGCGTTGAAGCGCGCGATATCCTTCATGATGTTCTGGAACTCAGGATCTTTCGCGATACGCGCATTATGTTCCTTCAGCAGCTCCGGCCCAAAGGCCGTTAAATCGCCTGATTTCACATAAGTCGCGGCATCAATGCTATCCCACGGCAGCGCGTTATCTTCGAATTTCTCACCCGTTTCCGTTTCTTCATTACCCGTCGGCATGATGATGTCTGGCGTTACGCCTTTACGTTGCGTACTGCCGCCGTTAACGCGATAGAATTTCTGGATCGTGTACTGCACAGAACCCAGCGCTGGCCATTCAGGACGTAACATCTGATCGTAAATACGGTTCAATGAACGGTATTGCTGAACGGTGCCTTTACCAAACGTCGGTTCACCCACAACCAGCGCACGACCGTAATCCTGCATTGCCGCGGCAAAGATTTCTGAAGCCGAAGCACTGAAACGGTCAACCAGTACCACCAGCGGGCCTTTATAGAACACCTGCCCGTCGGTATCGCTGTCTTCACGAACCTTGCCGTTGTTATCGCGGACCTGAACAATGGGACCCGCAGGAATAAACAGACCTGAGAGCGATACCGCTTCAGTCAACGCCCCACCGCCATTGCTACGCAGGTCGATGATCACACTGCTGACATTCTGTTTTTCCAGTTTCTGCAGTTGAACTTTGACATCGTCTGTCAAACCCACATAGAAGCCCGGAATATCCAGCACGCCGACTTTCTCTTTACCGACGGTCTTCACCGACATTTTAACCGCGCGGTCTTCGAGACGAATACGTTCACGGGTCAATGTTACAGTGCGGGTCTTGGTCCCTTTACCAGCAGGTAAAATTTCCAGACGAACTTTACTGCCCTTCGGCCCTTTAATTAAGGCAACCACATCATCAAGACGCCAGCCAATCACGTCAACCATCGGCTTGCCTGTTTGACCAACACCGACAATTTTGTCACCAACGCTGATAGCTTTACTCTTCGCTGCCGGACCACCTGCCACCATCGAATTGATAACGGTGTAGTCATCATCCATTTGCAGCACTGCGCCAATACCTTCCAGCGACAAACTCATTTCAGTGTTGAACTGTTCGGTATTACGCGGGGAAAGATAGTTGGTATGCGGGTCGATTTCACGCGCAAACGCCGTCATTGCCAGCGAGAAAACATCTTCGCTGTTGGTTTGCGCCAGACGACGAATGGCAAATTTGTAGCGGCGTGTCAGGGTTTCACGAATTTCTTTATCCGTTTTTCCTGCCAGCTTCAGGCTTAACTCGTCGAATTTGACTTTACTGTCCCACAGCGCGTTCAACTCAGCCTCGTTTTTCGGCCAGGGCGCTTTGCTGCGGTCAAGGTTATAAGTGTCGTTGCCGGTGAAATCCATCGGCTTTTCCAGTACCGACAAAGCGTACTGGTAACGCTCAAAACGGCGCTTTTGCGCCAGATTGTAGAGATCGTAGAAAACGTCGAGTTTGCCTGAACGCAGTTCATCGCCTAACTCGGTTTTCTTTTTCGCGAACTGTTCAACATCGCTTGCCAGCAGCACGTTGTGGCTGTAATCGAGCAGATTCAGGTAGCGGTCAAAGATTTTGGCCGAAAATGCCTGATCGAGGTCGAACTGGCGATAATGAGAACGGGTGAAGCGCGACGTTACGCGCTCACTTACCGTCGCATGCTGCGTCTCTTCCTTTAATACCGGAATTTGATCAGCACGCGTGATATCTTCTACAGCGAAGGTCTGGCCTGCTATTGCAAGCAGGCCAGCTAACGCGGTAAGCCTAAAAAACATGTTCATGCCTGGCCCGGCCTCCGTTTCAGAACACCAGGTGTTCTGCGCGCACAATCAAAGACATACCCGAATTCAGCTGGACGCGGACGCCGTCTTTGGTGATTTCTAATACGGTGGCATCCATCGCGTTTTGACCCGCTTTCACCTTCAGAGCTTGTCCGACAGTCAGAGCTGAAATGTCAGAAACCGGGGTGTGCTGTTCTTCGCGAGGTGCTTTTACTGTTTTTGGCGCTTTCTCTACCGGCTTTTGCGCACGAGGTTTACGTTCAGCGCCTTCTTTGCGGCGTGGCGTGGTCGGACGTGGCTTGCGTTCGCGGCGCGGTGCGTCTTCTTTCTCACCAGCAGCTGCGGCAGCTTCGCGTTTTTTCGCCTGCTGTTCAGCACGCTGTGCCTGAACACGCGCTTTCGCTTCTTCAAGCTGCTTGCGAGCATGCTCTACATGTTGCTCGTCCAGCTCACCGCATGGGTTGCCGTCAAGATCGACACGCGTTGCGCCGGGTTTAACACCGTAAAGATAACGCCAGCTCGAAGTGTAGAGACGTAAAGCGGATCGTAATTGCGTTTTGCTCAGGTTCATTTCCCCGGCAACACGATCGACCAAATCCTGAAAAATACCGATTTTCAGCGGACGCGCTTCACCTTCCGCACTGAAACAGTGGGGAAAACGTTCGGCCAGAAACGCGATTACTTCTTTACTGCTATTCAACTTAGGTTGATTTTCCATGAAATTTCCTGATTACAACGGACGTAGCCAACAAGCGCAGGCATGAACAGGCGTCATTATAATGACGCTACCAGTAAATGCTACGTTATCCGTTGATTATCCTGCGACGCTCGCAAAGAATTTTTTGTAATCCGTCGTTGCAAGCACTTTTTCAAGCTGTGCCACAAGCTGACGTAAGCCTTGCTCGTCCTCGTCTGTAAAGCGACCGAAGACGGTACTATCGATGTCAAGAACACCAATAATCTGATTTTTCACCACCAGCGGCAGAACAATTTCAGAATTACTCGCCGCATCACAGGCAATATGCCCGTCAAACGCGTGAACATCCTCGATACGCTGCACTTGATTGCGGGCAACCGCAGTGCCGCACACCCCGCGCCCGACGGGTATCCGGACACAGGCAATTTTGCCCTGAAATGGTCCGAGTACCAGTGTATCGTCCTCAAGCAAATAAAAACCTGCCCAGTTTACGTCAGTGAGACGCTCGTATAACAACGCACTGGTGTTCGCAAGCGTTGTCAGAAAACTGGTTTCTCCCGCCATCAGCGCGTTAAAGTCGCGATTTAAATCCGCGTAAAATTCTGTTTTGTTCATTATATAATCACTTGTTTGTCTTACCTGGAACTGCCAGCCTATTAAAATAAGCATTAAATGCGTTAATGCTCAAGATCATTCCCATCATGGGTTAAGATTAATGTTAATTCTTATTACATTTGGCACGTCATGGCTCTTAACACACCACAAATTACGCCGACAAAAAAGATAACAGTGAGGTCAATCGGCGAGGAACTGCCGCGTGGTGATTACCAACGTTGCCCGCAATGTGACATGCTGTTTAGCCTGCCCGAGATAAATTCTCATCAGAGTGCCTATTGTCCGCGCTGTCAGGCAAAAATTCGCGACGGGCGCGACTGGTCGCTAACGCGCCTGGCGGCAATGGCTTTCACCATGCTGTTGCTGATGCCGTTTGCCTGGGGCGAACCGCTGTTGCATATCTGGCTGTTAGGTATTCGTATCGACGCAAACGTCATGCAAGGCATCTGGCAAATGACCAAACAGGGCGATACGATAACGGGGGCGATGGTCTTTTTCTGCGTTATTGGTGCCCCCCTCATTCTGGTGTCCTCCATAGCATATTTATGGTTTGGTAACCGACTGGGAATGAATTTACGTCCGGTACTGCTGATGCTTGAGCGTCTTAAAGAGTGGGTAATGCTGGATATCTACCTGGTCGGCATTGGCGTTGCTTCTATAAAGGTACAGGATTATGCCCATATCCAGGCGGGTGTCGGCTTGTTCTCTTTTGTGGCGTTGGTGATTTTAACGACGGTGACGTTGTCACATCTTAATGTTGAGGAGCTGTGGGAGCGATATTATCCGCAGCGCCCCGCTACGCGTAGGGACGAGAAACTTCGTGTCTGTCTTGGGTGCCATTTTACCGGCTATCCTGATCAGCGTGGTCGCTGCCCGCGTTGCCATATCCCGCTACGCCTGCGTCGTCGTCATAGTTTGCAAAAATGCTGGGCGGCGCTGTTAGCGTCAATCGTTTTGTTGTTACCAGCCAACCTATTGCCTATTTCTATCATTTATCTGAATGGTGGCCGGCAGGAAGATACGATTCTTTCCGGGATTATGTCGCTGGCAAGTAGCAACATTGCGGTCGCCGGAATCGTGTTTATCGCCAGTATTCTGGTACCGTTTACTAAAGTGATCGTCATGTTCACTTTACTGTTGAGCATTCATTTTAAATGCCAGCAAGGTTTACGCACACGCATTCTGTTACTGCGGATGGTGACCTGGATTGGACGCTGGTCGATGCTCGACCTGTTTGTCATATCTTTAACCATGTCGCTGATTAATCGCGATCAGATCCTCGCTTTTACTATGGGACCGCTGCGTTTTATTTTGGCGCAGCCGTAATTTTGACTATTCTTGCTGTGGAATGGCTGGACAGCCGCTTACTTTGGGATGCACATGAGTCAGGAAACGCCCGCTTCGACGACTGAAGCGCAGATTAAAAATAAACGCCGTATCTCACCTTTCTGGCTGCTGCCTTTCATCGCGCTAATGATTGCCGGTTGGCTGATTTGGGACAGTTATCAGGACCGAAGTAATACCGTCACCATCGACTTTATGTCGGCGGATGGTATTGTCCCGGGCCGTACGCCTGTTCGTTATCAGGGCGTTGAAGTCGGAACAGTGCAGGATATCAGCCTCAGCGACGATCTTCGTAAGATTGAAGTCAAGGTCAGCATCAAGTCCGATATGAAAGATGCGCTGCGCGAAGAGACTCAATTCTGGCTGGTGACGCCAAAAGCATCGTTGGCAGGTGTCTCCGGGCTGGACGCCCTCGTCGGTGGGAACTATATCGGCATGATGCCGGGTACAGGTAAAGAGCAGGATCACTTTGTCGCACTCGATACCCAACCGAAATATCGGCTGAACAATGGCGATCTGATGATCCACCTGCAAGCCCCCGATCTCGGTTCGCTGAACAGCGGTTCATTGGTCTATTTCCGCAAGATCCCGGTGGGAAAAGTCTACGACTATGCCATCAATCCCAACAAACAAGGCGTGGTGATTGATGTCCTGATCGAGCGGCGTTTTACCGATCTGGTGAAAAAAGGTAGCCGTTTCTGGAACGTTTCCGGCGTTGATGCCAATGTCAGTATCAGTGGCGCGAAGGTGAAACTGGAAAGCCTGGCGGCACTGGTTAACGGTGCGATTGCCTTCGATTCACCAGAAGAGTCGAAACCTGCCGAGGCGGAAGATACCTTTGGTCTGTATGAAGACCTCGCCCATAGCCAGCGTGGCGTAATAATCAAACTGGAACTGCCGAGTGGGGCCGGATTAACCGCCGACTCGACGCCATTAATGTATCAGGGACTGGAAGTCGGACAGCTAACTAAACTGGATTTAAATCCTGGTGGTAAAGTCACTGGGGAAATGACAGTTGATCCCAGCGTCGTTACCCTGCTTCGTGAAAATACCCGCATCGAATTACGTAATCCGAAATTATCCCTTAGCGATGCCAATCTCAGCGCCCTGCTGACTGGCAAAACCTTCGAGTTGGTACCCGGCGATGGCGAGCCACGCAAAGAGTTCGTTGTTGTGCCAGGCGAAAAAGCACTGCTGCATGAACCTGATGTTCTGACGCTGACCCTGACCGCGCCGGAAAGTTACGGTATTGATACGGGTCAGCCGCTCATTCTTCACGGCGTGCAGGTAGGCCAGGTTATTGATCGTAAACTCACCAGCAAAGGCGTTACCTTTACCGTCGCCATCGAGCCTCAGCATCGCGAACTGGTAAAAGGCGATAGCAAATTTGTCGTCAACAGCCGTGTCGACGTGAAGGTGGGGCTGGATGGCGTTGAGTTTCTTGGTGCCAGCGCCTCAGAATGGATTAACGGCGGGATACGTATTCTGCCAGGCGATAAAGGTGAGATGAAAGCCAGCTATCCACTGTATGCCAATCTGGAAAAAGCGCTGGAGAACAGCCTTAGCGATTTACCCACCACAACCGTGAGTTTGAGTGCAGAGACGCTGCCGGATGTGCAGGCAGGATCGGTAGTGCTGTACCGTAAATTTGAAGTTGGTGAAGTGATTACCGTGCGTCCGCGAGCTAACGCGTTTGATATCGATCTGCATATTAAGCCGGAGTATCGCAACCTTCTGACCAGCAATAGCGTGTTCTGGGCAGAAGGCGGGGCGAAAGTTCAGCTGAATGGTAGTGGCCTGACCGTACAGGCATCCCCGCTCTCCAGAGCATTAAAGGGAGCCATTAGCTTCGATAACCTCAGCGGTGCCAGCGCCAGTCAGCGTAAAGGCGACAAACGAATTCTGTATGCTTCCGAAACAGCGGCCCGTGCGGTTAGTGGGCAGATTACGCTTCACGCTTTCGATGCCGGAAAACTGGCGGTCGGGATGCCAATTCGCTATCTCGGTATTGATATCGGGCAAATCCAGACGCTGGATCTGATTACCGCGCGCAATGAAGTACAGGCAAAGGCGGTGCTCTATCCGGAGTATGTCCAGACCTTCGCCCGCGGCGGTACGCGCTTCTCGGTGGTCACACCGCAAATTTCAGCCACGGGCGTTGAGCATCTAGATACTATCCTCCAGCCGTATATCAATGTCGAACCAGGTCGGGGTAATCCTCGCCGTGACTTTGAGTTGCAAGAAGCTACTATTACTGATTCGCGTTACCTGGATGGCTTAAGCATTATTGTCGAAGCACCGGAAGCCGGTTCGTTAGGTATTGGTACGCCTGTGCTGTTCCGTGGTCTGGAAGTAGGTACGGTTACCGGAATGACGCTGGGGACATTGTCAGATCGCGTGATGATTGCGATGCGCATCAGTAAACGCTATCAACACCTGGTGCGTAACAATTCCGTCTTCTGGTTGGCATCGGGTTACAGTCTGGACTTTGGTCTGACGGGCGGCGTAGTGAAAACCGGCACCTTTAACCAGTTTATCCGTGGCGGCATCGCCTTCGCCACGCCTCCGGGTACGCCACTGGCACCGAAAGCCCAGGAAGGCAAACACTTCCTGTTGCAGGAAAGTGAACCGAAAGAGTGGCGTGAATGGGGAACTGCGCTTCCCAAATAATGCCCACTGCTCCGGCGTGCCTGCGCCGGAGCGTTTATGCTAAACTGCGCGCCTGTTTTTTTGCCAGTGGTACATGCTCGTGGCCCAACACACCGTTTATTTCCCGGACGCGTTTCTGACACAAATGCGCGAAGCTATGCCTTCGACGCTCTCATTTGATGATTTTCTTGCCGCCTGTCAGCGCCCGTTGCGCCGCAGCATTCGCGTTAATACGCTGAAAATCTCCGTTGCTGATTTCCTGCAATTAACCGCTCCTTATGGCTGGACGCTTACGCCAATTCCGTGGTGTGAAGAAGGTTTCTGGATTGAACGCGACAATGAAGATGCATTGCCATTGGGTAGTACCGCCGAGCATTTAAGTGGCCTGTTTTATATTCAGGAAGCCAGTTCAATGTTGCCCGTCGCCGCCTTGTTTGCTGACGGTAATGCACCACAGCGGGTGATGGATGTCGCTGCTGCGCCAGGCTCAAAAACGACGCAAATTGCCGCGCGGATGAATAACGAAGGGGCAATCCTTGCCAATGAGTTTTCCGCCAGTCGGGTAAAAGTGTTACATGCCAATATCAGCCGCTGTGGCATCAGTAATGTTGCGCTCACACATTTTGATGGCCGCGTGTTTGGTGCGGCAGTGCCAGAAATGTTTGATGCCATTTTGCTGGACGCTCCCTGCTCCGGCGAAGGCGTGGTGCGTAAAGATCCCGATGCGCTAAAAAACTGGTCACCAGAAAGCAATCAGGAAATCGCAGCTACACAACGGGAGCTTATCGACAGCGCCTTTCATGCATTACGTCCTGGTGGTACGCTGGTTTACTCGACCTGTACCTTAAACCAGGAAGAAAACGAAGCCGTTTGCCTGTGGCTGAAAGAGACTTACCCCGACGCAGTAGAGTTTTTACCACTTGGCGATCTCTTCCCTGGTGCAAACAAAGCGCTGACCGAAGAAGGCTTTTTGCATGTTTTCCCACAAATTTACGACTGCGAAGGCTTCTTCGTTGCTCGTCTGCGTAAAACTCAGGCGATTCCCGCCTTACCCGCCCCCAAATACAAAGTCGGTAATTTTCCGTTCAGCCCGGTGAAAGATCGCGAAGCTGGACAAATTCGCCAGGCGGCTGCAGGTGTTGGCTTAAACTGGGATGAAAACCTGCGCCTCTGGCAGCGTGACAAAGAACTGTGGTTGTTCCCGGTGGACATTGAAGCCCTGATCGGTAAAGTCCGATTTTCTCGCTTGGGGATTAAACTTGCCGAAACGCACAACAAAGGTTATCGCTGGCAGCATGAAGCAGTTATTGCCCTTGCCACCCCCGACAATGTGAACGCTTTTGAACTGACACCGCAGGAAGCGGAGGAGTGGTATCGCGGGCGCGATGTTTACCCGCAAGCCGCGCCAGTGGCGGATGACGTGTTGGTTACTTTCCAGCATCAACCGATTGGTTTAGCCAAACGGATTGGTTCGCGATTGAAAAACAGCTATCCGCGTGAACTGGTGCGCGATGGGAAACTTTTTACCGGTAACGCCTGACAGCGCACAAAAAAAGCGCACTTTTTGACTGGCACATTCGGCTGCCTCAACTAGGCTGAAAAATGGTGCGATCGGACTGGTCGTACCACAACCGGCAGCTAAATGGAGAGCACGAAGATGAAAACCAGTGTGCGCATAGGCGCTTTTGAAATCGACGACGGCGAATTACACGGTGAATCGCCGGGTGATCGAACGTTAACCATTCCTTGTAAATCTGACCCCGATTTATGTATGCAACTCGATGCCTGGGATGCTGAAACCAGTATCCCTGCCCTGCTAAATGGCGAACACTCTGTCCTTTACCGTACCCGTTACGATCAACAATCTGATGCCTGGATTATGCGTCTTGCCTGATCCAAAAAGAACCCGTCGGCATGGCGGGTTATTTGTCCTGGTTATTCCCCCGTTGTAAAATCTCTCCTAAACTTAACGGTACGGCACCACACTTCGGGGATGAAATGTTCGCGCTGGTACTTTTTGTTTGCTACCTGGATGGCGGTTGTGAAGATATTGTTGTGGATGTCTACAACACGGAACAGCAGTGTCTTTATTCTATGAGCGATCAACGGATCCGCCAGGGCGGTTGTTTTCCGATTGAGGATTTTATAGATGGTTTCTGGCGACCTGCACAGGAGTACGGTGATTTTTAATCATTGCAATTGCACAAGAGTCAGTTCGCCCCCAAAGACAGCACCGGTATCAATATAATGCAGGTTGCCAATATCCACGCGATGTCGCAACGGTGTATGACCAAACCAGAAATGATCAGCACCTGTAATTCCCTGCCCTTTTTGGCGTTCACCTAATCGCGAGCGGCTCCACAAGACCTGATGCAAATCAACGTCCTTTTGCCATTCATAAACATCATCTGGATAATCCGCATGAGCAATAACATGCTTGCCGGTGCGACTGTGTACTTCAAGAATAAAGGGCAAATGCTGACATTTTTCCAGCGCCGTTTTCGCTTGTTTCTGTTGATTATCTGCCAGCGCAATAAACCAGTCGCCGCCATTCATCAACCACAAAGACATCTGCTGGGATGCCAGCGCATCCATCGCCATCTGTTCATGATTGCCTCTTACCGCACAAACCCAATGTTGTTCCAGTAACTGCAGACAACGTAAACTTTGCGGCCCACGATCGATAACGTCTCCCACTGAGATAAGTAAATCTCGCCACGGATCAAAACGACAATGCCATAATTTGCGGCGCAACTGCTCAAGACAACCGTGTATATCGCCAGAAAGCCAGATATGTCGCCATTGATGACCCGCAATTCTCTGATAAACGGGCGCAGGCTGTTTCATCAATATTTTCCTCCCGTGCTAAAGATCACATAATCTTAACAAGAATGTTAAAAAACGCTGGACTCAGACAGTAGAGTGTGTGTTATGGTTGACTATAAAGTCAGCGAAGGAAATGCTTCTGGCTTTTAACAGATAAAAAGAGACCGAACACGATTCCTGTTTTCGTCAACAAACAATAAAACCCTTTAAAATTAATGCGTTGAATAAATTTACGTTCATCTTTTAATCCCTGACACGTACCATTGCATATTAATACATTCAACCAGTTACCATTTTTTTCGAGTTTTTTAGAGAAATTTTCGGGAAAATTTCAGGTCAATCCATGCAGACGCAAGCAATTCCTGTATTGAATAATTCCGTAGCAATTATGTAAAATCATCTCCGGCTGATTTTCATTCAAACTCACGCTATCGAACATCCATCAGCCAGCCGTGGCACGTTCTTGCATACGACGTGCTACGGTTTCCTTTACGATTTGGGGTTGCGACTGAGGTGTACTGGCAATAGCGGACACTACCATTTGTTCTTTTTTTAAGCAGGCATCTGATGATATTTTTCCCTGAAGGCTGCCGGGGAGATATTCCCCAGACGAGAGTGACGACGCTGACGATTGTAGAAAATCTCAATGTATTCCCGTATTACTGAGATGGCTTCATCCCGGTTATTAAAACGATAGTGGCTCAGGCTCTCATTTTTCAGCGTTCCCCAGAAGCTTTCCATCGGAGCGTTGTCGTAACAGTGACCTTTACGCGACATTGATGTTTTCAGACCAGACTGCTCCTGTATGACCCGGTAATCGTATGCGCAGTACTGTGAACCTCGATCAGAGTGGTGGATTAG